>CAMWKA010000047.1 GCA_947174725.1 uncultured Lachnospiraceae bacterium
CAGTAAAACTGCTCTGACATGGAGGAGTAAGATGAGCGGACTACGTGAAGCAATTTCAGATAAAAAAAGAATCGTTGTCAAGATCGGTTCATCGTCTCTGCGGCATGCAGAGACCGGTGATCTGGATTATATCAAGCTGGAAGTTTTGGTACGGGAACTTTGCAATCTGCGCAATCAGGGAAAGGATGTTGTGCTTGTCACTTCCGGTGCAATCGCCGCCGGCAGAAAGGCGGTTCATATCGGGAAGGAAGATCATCCAATTGCAGTCAAGCAGGCATATTCCGCCATTGGTCAGGCGCGGCTGATGATGATATACCAGAAACTATTTTCCGAGTACAATCAGGTTTCAGCACAGATCCTGATGTCTAAAAATACGATTGTAAACGATCTGAATCGTTTCAATGCCCACAATACATTTTCGGAATTGTTGAAGCTGGGAGTGATTCCCGTTGTAAATGAAAATGATACGGTTGCAACATATGAAATTGAGATCGGAGATAATGATACGCTTTCCGCAATCGTCTGCGCGCTGATCGAGGCGGATCTGCTGATCCTGTTATCGGATATCGACGGTTTGTATTCGGATAATCCAAGGAACAATCCAGAAGCTAAGTTTATCAGCGTAGTAGAAGAATTGACGGATGATATTATGAATATGGGGACGACGGAAACGGGATCTTCCTGCGGCACGGGAGGGATGAATACAAAACTGATCGCCGCAAAGATCGCGACCTGTGCCGGCGCGGATATGATCATTGCCAACAGCAGTGATATCAGGGTGATCCACAGGATTATGGACGGCAGGGACATTGGAACTTTATTTAAGGCGCATAAGGATGAAAATTTTTATTTAAAGGATTTTGTTCAGAATCTGCATAATGACTGAGCGACAGGAGAGATGGATCATGGCAGACATGGAAGAAAAGATAAAACGGATCAATGAACTGTATCACAAGTCGAAAAAAGAGGGCTTGACAGATGCGGAAAAAACGGAACAAAAACAGCTCCGACAGGAGTATATCGCCAGTGTACGAGGTAATCTGCGGGCACAGCTGGATCAGATCGATATCATTAATGCTGACGGAACGATCAGCAATCTGAAAGAGAAACGTAAAACGACTATGGAGAAAAAGTAAAATATGGAGAATGGATATGTACGGAAATAATCTGAACAAAACTGTTCTGCGAAAGGAAATACAGGCAAAGCGAAATCATCTTTCCCCGCCGGAGATGATACGTTACAGTGAAAAAATCTGCCAGTTGATTACATCATCTACGCGTTTTTTCAGGGCACAGCATATCCTGCTATATTGCAACTATGGCTCTGAAACAAGAACAAGTTATCTCTTTGACGCTGCGAAAAGAGCGGGAAAAAATACATATTATCCCAAGGTGGAGGGAGATAATCTTTATTTTTATAAAGTAAATTCCCTTTCCGAACTTTCCGACGGTTATCGCGGTATTAAAGAACCGTATCATCCCAGCAGGGTATTTCAGGACAGTCTTAAAAATATGGAGGCGATGATCATTGTGCCGGGGTTGGTATTTGGCATGGATGGTTATCGTATTGGTTATGGACGAGGTTTTTATGACCGTTATCTGGCGGATTATCCGGGCTTATGGAAGACGGGAATATGTTATGGGGTACAGATGGTGAAGAATTGTCCGCATGAAGAACATGATATCCGCATGGATGAGATCATATGCGAGCAGGGAGTGATTACCCTGAATGGAGAAGGAGAGGCAAGATGGATTTAGTAGAGTTATGCAAAGCTGCGAAAGCCGCAAAATATGAACTGCAAAAATTGAGTACCGCAAAGAAAAACGAAGTGTTATTGGAAGTTTCAAAAGTCCTGTTGGAAAGTAATGAGCATATCCTTATAGAAAACGCCAATGATATGGCGGCAGCGACGTCCAAGGGGCTCAGCATCGCCCTGATCGACAGGCTTAGGCTGTCTGATGAACGGATTGCAGCCATGGCGGAAGGACTGGTGCAGGTTGCACAGCTTCCGGATCCCATCGGTGAGGTGATAGAGCGGATAGAAAGACCCAATGGTTTACTGATTGAGAAATGCAGGGTGCCGCTGGGTGTGATCGGCATTATCTATGAGGCAAGACCAAATGTGACAGTAGATGCGTTTGGATTATGCTTTAAAAGCGGCAATGCCGTGATTTTAAAAGGAGGCAGTGACGCCATACATTCCAATGCGGTCATTGTTTCATGCATCAGGCAGGCGTTAAAAAACTGTGGTGTAACAGAGGATGCGATTTGTTTTGTGGATGCAGTGGACAGAGAGACGACGATGCAGCTGATGCAGATGGCTGATGATATCGATGTATTGATTCCCCGCGGAGGCGCGGGTCTGATCAGGAGCGTCGTGGAAAACAGCCGCATCCCGGTGATTGAGACAGGCACCGGCAACTGCCACATTTATATTGACGATTCGGCAGATCCAAAGATTGCCAGGGAAATTATTTTAAATGCCAAGACGCAAAGGATCGGCGTGTGCAATGCTTGCGAATCTCTGGTGGTCCATGAGGCAGTAAAGGATACGATTTTAAAAGAAACCGCTGCGGCATTGCAGGAAAAACGTGTGGAAATCCGGGGAGATGAAGCGGTCGTGGAAGTGTTGGACTGCAAGCCTGCCACGGAGGAAGATTTCGGCAGAGAATATCTGGATTATATTATCTCTGTTAAAACGGTAGCATCCATTGATGAGGCAATCGAACACATCAACCATTATAATACCGGACATTCGGAATGTATCATTACGCAGGATCCGTCTCATGCGGAACGGTTTTTAAATGAAGTGGATGCGGCGTGCGTATATGTCAATGCCTCCACAAGGTTTACGGATGGTTATGAATTCGGCTTTGGCGCAGAGATTGGGATCAGTACGCAGATGCTTCATGCAAGAGGTCCGATGGGGTTAAAGGAACTGACTTCATATAAGTATAAGGTGCATGGAAACGGGCAGATCCGTAAGTAGATTGAAAAATAAGATTGATATCTTATTTTTCAATCAGAAATTTGTGCTTGCGCCCAAATTTCCGGGTTATGGAAAGGCATGGTTATTAATGTGAAAAATATATCTAAGGCAACAGATCATAAGCGAACATCCGAAGAAGAAAGCCTCCGACAAAAGGAGGCTGTTTTGCGTGCAAGAGAGCTGGTGGCGCAGCTAAAAAAAGAACTCGGCAGGCAGCCGACCTGCTGTGTGACGACATTTGGCTGTCAGATGAATGCCCGCGACTCTGAAAAAATCTGTGGGATCTTACTGGAGGCAGGATATCAATTGATCGGGGAAGAAACGGCGGATCTTGTTATATACAATACCTGTACCGTCCGGGACAATGCCAATCAGCGTGTCTATGGCAGGCTGGGGACGCTTCTTGCGATGAAAAAGAAAAATCCCGCCAAAAAGGTTGCGTTATGCGGCTGCATGATGCAGGAGCCATCAGTGATTGAAAAAATATTAAAGAGTTATCCGCAGGTGGATTTGATCTTTGGCACACATAATATCTATAAATTTGCGGAACTACTATGCCTTATGTTAGTTGAAAAGAGGCGGATTATTGATATCTGGGAGGAGACAGACCAGATCGTAGAAGATCTGCCGGCTCATCGGAAGTACCCGTTTAAAAGCGGTATCAATATTATGTTTGGCTGCAATAATTTCTGCAGTTATTGTATTGTACCGTATGTCAGAGGCAGGGAACGCAGCCGTGCAAGCAGTGAGATTCTTGATGAAATCAGGGCATTGGCAGCGGAAGGCGTTGTAGAAGTGATGCTGCTTGGGCAGAATGTCAACTCTTACGGGAAGGGACTTAAGGAGGATATCACTTTTGCAAAGCTGCTGCAGCAAGTAGAGCAGATCGAAGGGATCCGCAGGATCCGTTTTATGACGTCGCACCCCAAAGATCTGTCGGATGAGCTGATTGCAGTGATGCGGGATTCCAAAAAAATCTGCCGCCATCTGCATCTGCCGCTTCAGTCGGGAAGCAGCAGGATTTTGGAGAAGATGAATCGCAAATACGACCGGGAAGCATATCTTGCGCTGGTAAAAAAACTAAAAACAGAGATTCCTGATCTCTCCATTACGACAGATATTATCGTAGGTTTTCCGGGAGAAGTGAAAGAAGATGTGGATGATACCATCAGAATGATCGAAGAAGTCGGCTTTGATAATGCTTTTACATTTATCTATTCAAAACGAACCGGAACTCCGGCTGCTACAATGGAAAATGCAATGTCAGAAAAAGAGATTTCCGAACAGTTTGACCGGGTTTTAAAAAAAGTGCAGGAGACAGCTAAACAACAGACATTAAAGCATACCGGAAAAACCGTTGAAGTTTTGGTAGAAGAAGTGAATGAGCATGATGCTGATATGGTTACCGGAAGGCTTTCTAATAATCTTCTGGTGCATTTTCCGGGTGGACCGGAACTGATCGGAACTTTTTGTACGGTAAAATTAGTAGAAAATAAAGGATTTTACTTTATAGGAGAACAATAAATAGGTGATTGCGAAACTCTGATAAAATTCCTTTCTATTGTGTATCATTGACAATTCAACGCAGGCACGCTTGCGCTGCGCGTCGCACGCAACGGTACATAACATGCTAAAATACAGCATGTAAGTACCGGCGGCTCCCCAGCACCTGCTTATGAATTTGTCAATGCTACACAATAAATTTCTACTATTGAGAGTTTCGCAATTGTCTAGAGAACAATAACAGAGAGAGGAACCTATGGAACAGCAACTAACTCCCATGATGCAGCAATATATGGAGACCAAAAAGGAATATCCGGACTGTATCCTTTTTTATCGTCTGGGTGATTTTTATGAAATGTTTTATGAAGACGCGTTGACTGCCTCAAAAGTACTTGAGATCACCCTGACCGGCAAAAACTGCGGACTGGAAGAAAAAGCCCCGATGTGCGGCGTACCATATCATGCGGTAGATGCCTATCTGAATAAAATGGTCTCCAGCGGCTATAAGGTTGCAATCTGTGAACAGATGGAAGATCCGGCGACAACAAAGGGGATCGTAAGACGTGAAGTGATCCGCATCGTTACGCCCGGAACAAATCTGAATATGCAGGCGCTGGAAGAAGGAAAAAATAATTATATCATGAGCGTTGTTTATTTCCCGGATAAGATCGGTGTTTCCTTTGCTGATGTAACGACTGGAGAATACCGTCTGACAGAAATGTCTGATACGAAAATGCTGATGGATGAGATCGCGAAACTTCTTCCGGTAGAGATCATATGCAATGATGCGTTTATGGTTTCCGATATTGATATGGACACTTTGAAAAATCGTCTTGGCATCACCGTTTACAACATTGACTCCTGGTATTTTGAGGAAGCCTCCTGTCAGAAATCCCTGCAGGAACATTTTCATATGTCATCTATCAAAGGTCTTGGGATTGAGGATTTTGTTACGGGGATGATTGCGGCAGGCGCGCTTTTACAGTATCTGTATGAAACGCAGAAAATTTCACTTTCCCATATCACGCGCCTGGAACCGTATACCAACAGTAAATATATGCTGCTTGACAGTTCCACCAGACGGAATCTGGAACTTTGCGAGACCATGCGTGAAAAGCAAAAGCGTGGTACGCTGCTTTGGATCCTGGACAAAACCAGGACCGCTATGGGGGCAAGGACGCTTAGAAATTATATCGAACAGCCGCTGATCAGGCTGGAGGAGATTATTCTACGGCAGAATGCAGTATCTGCGTTATGCAAATCGCCGATGGAACGGGATGAGATCAGGGAATATCTGGGCGCTATTTATGATCTGGAACGACTGCTTGCAAAGATCAGTTATAAGTCAGTGAATCCACGTGATATGATCGCGTTTCGTAATTCCTTGAAAATGCTGCCTTTTATACGGCTTTTATTGGAAAGGTTTGAGGATACGCTCTTACATACGATCTATGAAGATATCGATTCGTTGGAGGATCTTTGTCAAAAGATTGAAGACGCTATCGTGGAAGAACCTCCGATCAGTACAAGGGACGGCGGTATCATCAAGGAAGGGTATGACGCGGATATCGACCAGCTTCGCAGTGCCAAGACCAAGGGAAAGACATGGCTTGCGGAGATGGAAGCCACAGAACGGGAACGGACGGGCATTAAAAATCTGCGGATAAAATATAATAAGGTCTTCGGATATTATCTGGAGGTAACGAACTCTTATAAAGATCTGGTACCGGAGGATTATAGCAGAAAGCAGACTCTCGCCAATGCAGAGCGGTATACGACGCCGCGTTTAAAAGAACTGGAGGATATGATTCTCAATGCGGAGGATAAGCTGTACACTCTTGAGTATGATGCATTTTCCGCCCTTCGTGATGAGATCGACCGGAATCTTGATCGGGTGCAGAAAACAGCACGGGCAGTGGCGCAGCTGGATGTCTATGCGTCCTTATCCTTTGTGGCGGAGCGCAATCATTATGTATGTCCTCTGGTAAATACCAAGGGTGTCATCAATATCAAGGGCGGTCGTCATCCGGTGGTGGAAAAGATGATTGAAAACGATATGTTTATTGATAATGATACCTTTCTGGATAATAAGAAAAATTGCATCAGCATCATTACCGGCCCCAATATGGCAGGAAAATCAACCTATATGCGTCAGGTGGCGCTGATCGTACTGATGGCTCAGGTGGGTTCCTTTGTCCCTGCCAAGTCGGCGGAGATCGGTATTGTAGATCGTATCTTTACCAGAGTGGGCGCGTCGGATGATCTGGCGAGCGGACAGTCTACCTTTATGATCGAGATGAATGAGGTGGCTAATATACTACGAAACGCCACGTCAGACAGCCTGCTGATCTTAGATGAGATCGGACGGGGAACTTCCACATTTGACGGTCTTTCTATCGCATGGGCGGTCATCGAGCATATCAGCAACAAAAAACTACTGGGAGCAAAGACGCTTTTCGCAACGCATTATCATGAACTGACGGAACTGGAAGGCAGGATGAACAATGTTAATAATTACTGTATCGCGGTAAAAGAGAAAGGTGACGATATCGTATTCTTAAGAAAGATCGTCCGCGGCGGCGCGGATAAAAGTTATGGAATACAGGTAGCAAAGCTGGCCGGTGTGCCGGATATGGTGATCGACCGGGCAAAGGAGATCGTCGGACAGCTTTCAGATAATGATATTATTGAAAAAATACAGGCAATTGCGGGAGAGCAGAAATCAGAACGAAAAACGCCGATGCATTATGAAGAGGTAGAGCTGGAACAGATGTCTTTATTTGATACGGTGACAGACCAGGATATCATAGAGGAGTTAAAAGAACTTGATATCTCCAATATGACGCCGATGGACGCAATGAATACATTATACGGTTTGCAAAATAAACTGAAGAACAGATGGTAGAAGAAGGGAGTGAAAGCATGGCACTCATACATATTCTGGATTCCCAGACGATCGATCAGATTGCGGCTGGGGAAGTTGTGGAACGTCCCTCCAGTGTGGTAAAGGAGCTGGTGGAAAATTCCATGGATGCCGGTGCGGATGCGATTACAGTAGAAATCAAGGATGGCGGAATCGAATTGATCCGTGTTACGGACAATGGCTGCGGTATCCTGAAGGAGGATCTCCCAAATGCATTTTTACGTCATGCTACCAGTAAGATCCGTACGGCAGAGGATCTGAGTAAGGTGCTTTCCATGGGTTTCCGTGGGGAAGCTTTAGGTAGTATTGCGGCTGTTGCGAAAGTGGAGCTCATCAGTAAGCATAGGGACGCTCTGATGGGAAACCGTTATGTGATTGAAGGTGGGATAGAAAAAGAATTCGATGAAGTGGGGGCGCCGGATGGAACGACCATCGTCGTGCGCAACCTTTTTTATAACACGCCGGCACGGCGGAAGTTCTTGAAAACAACTGCTACGGAAGGGGGATATGTGGCTGATCTGATGGAACATCTGGCAATGAGCAGACCCGATATATCCTATACTTTTATCCAGAACAAACAGGTGAAATTTTCGACTTCGGGGAATGGGGATCTCAAGGAAGTGATTTATCATATCTATGGAAAAGATACGGCGAGAGAGATCATTCCGATCATTAGTAATCAGGATGGAATGACGATTGAAGGCTATCTTGGAACGCCGGTCAATGCCCGCTCGAACCGTAATTTTGAAAATTATTTTATCAACCGCAGATATATCAAAAGCAACCTGATCGCCAAGGGTATTGAGGAAGGCTATAAAGCGTATATGATGCAGCACAGGTTTCCGTTCTGTGTGCTGCATATTACCATGGATACGCAGGAGGTAGACGTTAATGTGCATCCATCCAAAATGGATGTGCGTTTTCATGATCAACAGCAATTTATGGATTTTATCATTAAGGCGGTGGCGGAGACGCTTTCTGCGCGTGAGATGATTGCGGATTGTGATCTGGTGCCGGAGAAAGAGGAAAAGAAACTATCAAAAGAGGCTCCGGAACCCTTTGAACGCAACAGAAGGGGATCTGATGAATCACATAAAAAAACAGATCCTATAAAGGAACATCACGCCGACAACAACGATCAGGAATGGCAGACTGATTTCCAATTGCAACCGGAGCAGAACACCATGTTGCAGAAAATACTGGAGCCCAAACCGGTCGGAAAGGTTACCAAACCCGTGCCGAAAAATAATATTCTGAAGGAACGTGACCATATCTTTGTGGAACGTCCTGTGCAGATGGAATTGTTCGATAAGCAGCGTGTCCTGTCAGAAAATTCCCGCAAGCAGTATAAGATCATCGGACAGATTTTTGATACTTACTGGCTTTTTGAACTGGGGGACAATCTCTACTTCATCGATCAACACGCGGCGCATGAAAAAGTAAATTATGAACGTCTGATGAAGCAGCTGAAAGAGGATCATGTCTATCGTCAGCAGCTTAATCCGCCAATTGTTGTTACCGTGACCGGCATAGAACGCCAGGTGCTTTCGGAAGCGATGGAATATTTTGCGGACCTGGGATTTGAAATAGAGGAATTTGGGGGAAATGAATACGCAATCCGCACCATACCATTGGAACTATATCTGAATGATCCGAAGGATATGTTTTTGGAAACGTTAAATGAACTGGCTGAGACTGGCCTGACCGGTACGCCGGAGATCGTCCGGCAGAAGATCGCGACAATGGCATGTAAGGCTTCCGTCAAGGGGAATATGAAAGTATCGCTTACGGAAATAGACGCGCTTTTGGACGAACTTCTGACGCTGGACAATCCGTATCATTGTCCTCATGGACGCCCGACGATCTTTGCAATGAGCAGATATGATATTGAGAAGAAATTTAAAAGGATCGTATGAATGATTTTATGGAAAGAGAAAAGCATAAGGAATATGTCAGGAAAATTCCGGGCAGTGATACAGTCGTTCTTTTTATCCATGGGCTTCTGGCAACGCCGGATCATTT
>CAMWKA010000048.1 GCA_947174725.1 uncultured Lachnospiraceae bacterium
TTCGGGGGAGGTCACCTCTCCCGAAGTTGTTTTTCTTTACATATTTTTACATAGTTTTTATATTTTTCATTTTTTATTTATAATTTTTTAAGAATTGCAGTTCCGCAATTTTTCATTTTATATTTGATATAACATCTTGCTATTTACTCCCATTTTCTGTATAATTAATGGCGACGGTCTCACCAGTTTTCGATGGCAGATTCCGTGACGCATGGGTGGGGTTTCAGCCCAGCAAAAACTATATCAGAGAAGGAGAATAAAGTATGAAGTTTGGTTATTTTGATGATGCCAACAGAGAGTATGTCATCACATCTCCCAGGACTCCATATCCATGGATCAACTATCTGGGTACGCAGGGATTTTTTTCACTGATTTCTAATACTGCGGGCGGTTACTCATTCTATAAGGATGCAAGGCTTCGTAGGATTACAAGGTATCGTTATAACAACGTTCCCATTGATATGGGCGGTCGTTATTTCTATATTAAGGACGGTGAAACGATCTGGAATCCCGGCTGGTCTCCGGTCAAGACAGAACTTGACGCTTATGAATGCCGGCATGGCATGGGTTATACCATTATTACGGGCAAAAAAAATGATTTAAAAGCGGAAGTTACCTTTTTTGTTCCTCAGAATTACGACGGAGAAGTACAGCAGGTAGTCCTAACCAACGAAGGCAGTTCTTCCAAGGAATTTTCACTCTTCTCCTTTGCTGAATGGTGTCTGTGGGATGCGCAGGACGACTGCACGAACTTCCAGAGAAACTACAGTACAGGGCGCGTTGAAGTCGTCGGCTCTACGATTTATCACAAGACAGAATACAGAGACAGACGCGATCACTTTGCATTCTATACCGTTAATGATACCATTGACGGATATGATACCGACAGGGACGCTTTCATCGGTCTTTACAACGGATTCCACAATCCGGAAGCTGTTATGGCCGGAAAAGCAACGGATTCCTTTGCCGACGGATGGTCTCCGATCGCTTCCCATTACAAGAAGATTACGCTTGCTCCGGGAGAATCCAAGACGCTTGTATATATCCTTGGTTATGTCGAAATGCCTGCTGACCAGAAATTTGAAGCAGACGGCAAGACGATCAACAAGGCAAAAGCGCTTAAAATGATCGAGCAGTACGACACGCCGGAAAAAGTTGCTGCCGGGATGGCAGAACTTAAGGCTGCATGGGACAAGCTTCTTGGCATCCTGAATGTTGAAACGCCGGATGACAAGGTCAACCGTATGGTCAATATCTGGAACCAGTATCAGTGTATGGTAACATTTAATCTTTCCCGATCCGCTTCCTACTTTGAGTCCGGCATCGGCCGCGGCATGGGCTTCCGTGATTCCAATCAGGACGTTCTTGGTTTCGTACACCAGATACCTGACAGGGCAAGGGAACGTATCATTGATATTGCTTCCACGCAGTTCCCGGACGGCGGATGCTATCATCAGTATCAACCGCTGACTAAGAAAGGCAATGCCGATATCGGCGGCGACTTCTCGGATGATCCGTTGTGGCTGATCCTTTCCGTTTCCGCATACATCAAGGAAACCGGTGACTGGACGATCCTTGACGAGATGGTTCCATATGACAATGATATGTCGATTGCACAGACTATGCTGGAGCATTTGAAGGTTTCCTTCTATCATATAGTGAATAATCTGGGTCCTCACGGACTTCCGCTTGCAATGCGTGCCGACTGGAATGACTGTATCAATCTTTCCTGCTATTCCGATACGCCGGGTGAAAGTTTCCAGACCTACACGAATCCAAAATTTGCCGCAGAAGGCGGTTATTCCAAGATTGCCGAGTCCGTTATGGTGGCTACGCTCTTTACCTATACAGGTCCTAACTATGTAGCAATCTTAAACCATCTTGGCAAGGAAGATGAGGCTGCCAAAGCGCAGGCTGAGATTGACAAGATGAAGGCTAATATTATGGAATCTGCATTTGACGGCGATTGGTTCCTTCGTGCTTATGACGCGGAAGGCAAGAAGATGGGATCCAAGGAATGTGAAGAAGGCAAGATCTTCATTGAACCGCAGGGATTTGCGGTTATGTCCGAGATCGGCAAGGAGGAAGGCGCAGACATTAAGACACTCAACGCCATTGATAAGTACTTAAATACCGACTTTGGTCTTGTACTGAACAATCCTGCCTATACAAAATATTATGTACAGTATGGCGAGATCTCAACATATCCGGGCGGCTATAAGGAAAACGCCGGCATCTTTACGCATAACAATGCATGGATCATCTGCGCGGAAGCTTATGCCGGACGCGGAGACAAAGCATTTGAATATTATTCCAAGATCGCTCCTGCATTTACTGAAGAAACGTCTGATATCCATAAGACGGAGCCGTATGTATATGGTCAGATGATCGGCGGAAAGGACGCTGGTTCCGATATCGGAAAGCCCGGCAACCACTTTGGTCAGGGTAAGAACTCCTGGCTGACCGGAACGGCAGCGTGGAACATGGTTGCGATCTCCCAGTATATTCTGGGTATCGCTGCAGACTTCGACGGCTTACGGATTGATCCTTCTATCCCGGCTTCATGGGACGGACTCAAAGCAAAACGTGAGTTCCGCGGCGCAACCTATGATATTAAGGTAACAAACCCGAACCATGTATGCAAGGGCGTAAAAGCGGTAACGGTTGACGGCAATGCAATTGAAGGCAACGTCCTTCCTGCATTCGGCGACGGCAAAACGCATACTGTAGAAGTAACGATGGGTTGATAAGATCTGCGAATAGTTACTTAAGGGCAGAACCGGTTTTATTGGTTCTGCCCTTATTACTTATTTTATGCTTTCAATAAATTCTTCAAGACATATCTGCTTTTCATAGATGATCTGCGCATTTTCCACACCCACATACCGAAAATGCCATGGTTCATAACTGATTCCGGTAATGTCCTCTTTGCCCTGTGGATAACGCAGTATAAATCCATATTTGTGCGCATTTTCCGCAAGCCATAGATAAACATCCTCATTTTCACATCGCTCTTTATCTGCATTGATATCAACAGCAATCCCCAATTGATGCTCACTTGTCCCCGGAACCGCAACCCATTCTTCTGCCATTCTTTCCGCCCTTGATCTGAAATAGCCCTCATTTATATAGGCTTGTACCCTTTCAGCAAATATTTCTTCCTGCTCTTTCGCTGACCGGTATCCTTCCCGCACAATCGGATATAACCCTTCCGCCCTCATATCATCAAACATTTCCTGTAATTGAGGATATATTCTGGAATCCACTTTTTCACCGTTGGATAATTCTGTCAGCTCTATCTCATAGTCATCCGGTATATAATTATTACGATTCACCAAAATGAGATTCCAGCCATTTTCTTCACTGGCAATCGGATGGGTATTGACGCAAAAAGGAAAAAATGTATCACCTGAATCTATGATTCTGTAAAAAACTGTTATCCATAACAAAAGCACTAGCAGCATGACAGCCGCAATTTTGATTTTATATTGATTTCGTTTTTGACGCCGCTTCATCAAGTTTTCTCTTTGTCCCTTTCTAAAACTTATAAAAATAACCATGCTATTAGATATAACGAATCAGCCGGGCAAAGATTTTCATAACATTGCGAAAATTGAAGATGGCTTCCTTCCGAAACACTTTCCAAAATAAATGAGAGCCGGTTTCCCGGCTCCCTTGAGCTAAAATGTTTATTTCTTATTTTTCTTTTATCGGGATCCATACTTCCGCGTAATACTCCGGATCCTGCATACCCTTTTTGAAATCCGCCGGATTGCTGTAATACTCAATGTTGTATCCCTCCGCGATCTCATAGCTGCTTGCAGGCAGCCATTCAGAAAATATCCTGCGGTTCACTTCCTGCAACGGAAGCGGCATTGCACCGCGACATGGGAAAACCGCCCATACATGCGCTTTTATCTCCTGAACATCAAGATGCTTTCTTTCCGCCTGCTCCGCGTCCAGATCATCTGCAATCATATAACGGAACTGATTCCCGCCCATCTCCTCGTCAAAGCACACGCCATACATTCCCATCACAGGTCTTTCAGACGCTTGGATAAATGCCTCATCCCAGAACTTCGGGATCTCTACGTTTGCGTTCTCATAAGAGAAACCCTTGGATATTCCCATTACTTTAAATGCCGGTTTTTCTTCGATTCTGTACTCCATCACACAACCTCCTTCTAATGATAATTTGATATGCAGCGGAGCAAATGATTTTAACACCGCGCCGCCACGCCTTACATCAGTTGGAGTTATTCCGTGAAATCTTGTAAATGCCTTTGTAAAGCTATCCGGGGAATCATATCCGTACTTTATCGCAAGATCGATCACCTTTTCATCCGAGGACAGTAATTCCTCACCGGCAATGGACAATCTTCTCATGCGAATGTACTCTCCAACGGTATATCCGCAAAGCATGGAAAAACCTCTTTGAAAATAAAATGCGGATATATTTACTTCCTTGGCAATCCTGCTTACCGTCAGATCTCCTGTAATGTTCCTTTCAATATACTCAACAGCGTCTTCAATGATCTCCACCCAGTTCATCCGGTCACCTCCAACTTAACTATGGCTTTAGTATAGCGTTCTTATATGAAGGTTTCCCGACAATAACTGCTTTATTTTGTCAAGAGCCCTGCCGGACTTTAAAAAATACCACTCCTTCGCAAACTCCTCTTACTGGCACAGCTTCGCAACCACCTGATTGATCACTTTTCCGTCCGCCTTGCCTTTCAGCTCGCCCATAACGGCCTTCATGATCTGGCCTTTATTCTTTGTTGCAAGCACATCTGCAAATTTATCCTTCAAAACCGCCTCTACCTCTGCTTCCGACATCATCTGCGGCGCATATTCCGAGATAACATTATAACGCGTCTGATATTCCTCCAGCAGCTCTTTCCGGTCTGCCGGACATCCGTCGATCTGCTCCTTGACCGTCTTCATTTCTTTTAAGATCACACGGTTTACCAGTTCCTCCGGAATATCCTCCCGGCATCCCTCATCGATTGCAGCTTTCTTTACCGCAGATACCAGAGAAGAAATTGCGTCCTTTCTTGCCTTGTCGTGCGCCTTCATAGCTGCGATCATATCCTTTTGCAGCGTTTCCATTGTCATAATTCTTTTCCTCCTTAAATGATTGTTTTATAAAATAATAATTAAAGTTTATTTCAGCACTCCGCCCACATCCTGTATCCTGATCAATACATTACCATGCTCATCCTGCTGATACTGGAAGAGATTGCTGTCCTCTAAACATTCGATGGGAACCTGCAGTTCGATCCCGCTCTCTAAGACGATCTTCTGTTTTTTCTTCAGCTTCCGTTCCGTCTTCTTCCCGACCTCTACCGGCTTATCGGCAATCTGCAGTTCTTCCACTTTCTCACGGTAGACTTCCTTCGCTCTTTCATTATCAGCAAACAGTCTTTCCTCCATCTTAACCGGACTGATCTCCCCCATTTCCACTGCCTCGGAAGCTGCTTCCTGACGATATTCAAATACTTTCTTCGGTGCTTCCTCATGTTCCTTATAACATTCCTTGATCGTATCCAGAACTGCATTTTCAAAAACTGTAACCATCTCTTTTTCTGACTTATTCAGTTCCAGCTGCAGGATACGCTCTGCCATATAATTGACCATTTCACCGTCTATGTAACACTTGCTGTCCGACATCCAGACCTTTCTTTCATAAAGGTTGATATAGAAATAATCATACTCCTTCTGTGTATGGGACGGCAGAAGCCTACCGCTCTGTTTCCAGATCACCTGACCGTCCTCCGTCATGTCGCATGTAAATTTCGTCTGATAATTTAATTTAAAAAATGCAATGACCGGCTGCTCCTCCACGGTCGCCCACAAAAACAGACCGCTTCCGGCGCCTAGGCTGACCGCTTCCCCCAGAAGCGTGTGCATCTCATCCGTCACCACATCCACAAATGCCGCAAAATCTTCTTCCTTCTCCGGCAGAACCCTTGCCAGAAAGGAATCCTCCGAAAATCTTGCCTTCTTGGCAGCGACATTATCGTAATTATACGCATACAGCTGTAAAATATACTGATAAATCTCCCCATCCGGGTCCAGCTGATATTCATTATAGTCTACAAATTTCTTTGCCGCGTCGATGGAACTTAAAAAACATTTGGATAATTCAACTTTTGATGCATTCATAGATTCCCCTTCTTCCGTATGATTTCTATTCTGTATCTTTATTTATTATGTTTACCGGATTCCGCTTCTGCGGTTTACATAATATTGCATTTCATTGACTGATTTTTTCTGTAAGTTTACATAATATTGTTTCCCCTTGCCATATCTCTTCCGTATAGTTTACATAATATCGATTCCTTTTTCCTACTGCTCCCCAATCTTAAAATATGTCAGGATCAGTTTACAGATCTCCGTCCCTTTATCATCCCTGATCATCACATCAAATAAAGAGATCGTCCTGCCGTTGCGGATCACATTGGCTTCCGCTTCGATATATTCCGTATCCTTGGCGGGATTCAAATAATGGATTTCCGCCGATGACGTTGTAACGACTCCTCCATAAGTCATAGCAGCATGTCCCGCAACCGTATCCGCTAAAGTAAATAAACAACCTCCATGAACATAGTCCATTGGGTTATTACAGCTCGCATCCAGAACAACCCTGCCCTTCGCATGCCCTTCCGCCAGATCTGTAATACGAATTCCCGTCTTTGCAATATATCCCTGCTGCTTTTTATGCAGCTGATTGATTTCTTCCACTGTCATACCAACCGCAACTCCTCAAAAAATATTCTTTACCCACCTAATATTATAACCATTTTAAATACAATTGCAATCTTCAAAAATGCAGGACGCTAATTTAGTTAAAAAAATATTTTTAAATACTAAAAATCTTGGGAAACGCTGATTTAGGCGTTTCCCGCTTCGGATTTGCGCTGCGAAGCAGCATAATTCCACTGCAATATTCGTACGCATCCACCGGAGGGGCAAAAGAAGCACTGATTAAATCAGTGCTTCCCTTGTATTAATAACCATTCAGACACATCTTTACCCATCGGTCATAAAACCCGCTGGATTCAAACAGTTTTATAGCGGCAATGGCATTTTCGTCCAATGACCTCTCCAGTATCTCCTTCTCATATCCTCCCCACCAGGTTGAATTCATACGGCACCATTCTATCAAACTTTTATACCCATCCCGAAATATCCATGTCCCATAAGCACCCCATTCTACTTCTTCATCTTCCTCCATATGCTCCCTAACCTCTTGACCGCCGCCTCCCTGCGGAACAGTAACTTCCGAGGGATATAAATAATAATATTTTCCATTAACGTTATAATTCTCTACATAACTGTTCAGACGCCTTACCGCACTATCGGAAAATCTTCCCAGATAGACAACATTCTGCATCTTTCCCCAGTTTGCATCATCATAGCCTCTGGGATGAAGTTCATTATCATTCATTTTCTCAGTGCCATCATAATACCAGTCCCATCGGAACAATTCATCATAATTCCACTCAAAAGCATACACATCCCCATTATTCATGATACAAAGCCATCTTTTTTCCTCCTGATCTCCACGATCTACTATAATTATATAAGAAAACAAAAGATTATCAAAACACACCCCTTCCCGCTCTGCCAGATTGTCCACTTCCTCATACACATACTTATTGATCACACCCGCTTCCCGAAGCACCAAAAACAGACCGGTACCCAGCAAAATGAATACCGGTATCAGAAGTAGAATTTTTTTCTTAAATTTCTTATGTACCTTTTTTTCTTCCTCCGCTGCAGACTCCTGTTTCAATTCACTTTTTTCTTCTTCCACGGCCTGCCTCCCTTTTTTCTGCTATATGGCTCAATACCAGCTTTTTTCGTAAAAAACACCATCTCAATAGTTTGGCACAGAAACGCTTATGACAGGGCGAATGCCCCGAACATCTGTCGCCGAGATCCCTATATTATTAACGATCATTCCATTATCATAAGTTAGTCCTTTCGTATCTATACAAAATATATGATCAACTACAGCATCTGAACGTATCCACCAATCGGTATAACCTTCCACAAAGGAACACCCTTCCGCCTGTGCATATACCGTCGGAACCGCCATTAATCTCCTATGTATGTCCGAAACTCTTGCACTTCCATATCCCAAAGAACCGCTCTCCAAATATTTATCAAGATCATCCTCCCCCATGATGAAAACCTTGTCCACTACGAGATTCCATCCCTCGAACAGACAGTGATCGCTGATTTGTAACCGTTCTTCTTCAGAAAATGCTGTCTGATAAAATTCGCTGTTCAGCCATTCCCGCAAGGAACAGTCCTTCCACGAAATAACTGCAGATTCTGTATCATATGCTTTAGCATCCAGAACATCTACGCTAAGCAACAGCGCTTGACCATCTGATATCTCCAGCACCTGCCATGCGATTGGTTCCACTCCGTTTTCTATATCATTATCCTGCTCATAGCTGCCAAAGAGTACAATATCTCCTGCTTCGGCTTTCTCAAGCGATACCTGTTCCGCTGTTTCCAGCTCCGATGCATAGCTTCCGTCAATACACATATTTATCCACTGATCATAAAGCGAACTGGATTCAATCAGCGTAATAGCGGCAGCGGCATTTTCATCACACAAATATAAGTACATATCTTTCCCATGTCCACCATTCTGATCACAATTTAACTCACTCACCTCTATCATAGCGTCTTTTCCATACTGTTCAGGCTGCTCTTGCCAATAAATAAATATTCCCTGATATACTTTTATTCCATCATCCTCAGAACCACTGTCATATAGTTCCCTATACGGTCCTATTAGTTCAGAAACATAATGTCCACTTTCCGGATCAACACTGTCTACATATTCATTTAGCAATAAGGTTTCATCTTCAGGCAGCCGTCCCAGATATAAAATATTCTGCGCTTTTGCCCATATGTTATCATCATAACCTTGTTCATGCTGCCCATACCCTTCATACCATCTAACTTTGTCGTAATATTCAAAGCTATATATCTTTCCTGTATCAAAAATACAGAGATAGATATCATTTAACAACTTCCCATCATCATATATCAGTAATCGATCCAAAAACAGCAAATTATCAAAACATACACCCTTCTGCTCTGCCGGATTCCCCACTTTATCAGACTCATGTTTCATAACCGCACCCGTCTCTCGAAATGTCCAAAATAATATGATACACAAAAGCAGGGCAGCAGGGATCAGCAAAACCTGCTTACATATGTTTTCTTATGTACCGTTTTTTCTTCCTCCGCTGAAGGCTCTTGTTTCAATCCCTTTTTTTCTTCTTCCAC
>CAMWKA010000049.1 GCA_947174725.1 uncultured Lachnospiraceae bacterium
ATTGAATATCCATACATTTCCATATTTTATCATCCCAGCCCCGAAAAGTAAACATAAGTCTTTGCTTTGGAATGTGTTTTTTGTGTGTAATTCCTTCCAAAATCCATTTTTTAAGAAGATTTTCGATTGCGAAATGTCGAATCTCGTCGTATAATAGGTGAGTATGCTGTAAATTAACATAATCCCCTGCCGACTAAAATATAGGGACAGTTTTTATCTTTGTGTTTATGAGCTGACGGCATGCATGCGGGACACTGGAAATATAATTTAAAATACCATATTGACGCTGATTCCATAGGCAGCTCATGAAGGTTAGAAAGGTTTGATATTTATGTCAGAAACAATTTACCGTTTAGGAATAGATATCGGATCGACCACGGTCAAAATCGCCGTGCTGGATCCGGCTAATCAGATTCTTTTTTCGGATTATGAACGTCATTTTGCCAATATCCGCGAGACGCTTCATTCCCTGTTGGAAAAAGCATTTCAGCAGTTGGGCAATGTTACACTGCTTCCGGTCATCACCGGCTCCGGCGGACTTACTCTGGCAAAGCATCTGGAAGTACCGTTTGTACAGGAAGTCCTTGCAGTCAGTACTTCTCTGGAAACCTTTGCCCCAAAGACGGATGTTGCTATCGAGCTTGGCGGTGAGGATGCTAAAATCATATACTTTGAAGACGGCAACGTGGAACAGCGTATGAACGGCATCTGCGCCGGCGGTACGGGTTCCTTTATCGACCAGATGGCTTCCCTGATCCAGACCGACGCCATGGGCTTAAATGAGTATGCCAAGAATTACCAATCCTTATACACAATCGCCGCAAGGTGCGGCGTATTTGCCAAGTCGGATATCCAGCCCCTGATCAATGACGGCGCCACAAGGGAAGACCTTTCCGCTTCGATTTTTCAGGCGGTTGTCAACCAGACCATCAGCGGTCTTGCCTGCGGCAAACCGATTCGTGGGCATGTTGCTTTTCTGGGCGGTCCGCTTCATTTTTTATCCGAATTAAAAGCTGCTTTTGTCCGCACTTTAAAACTTGATGATGAACATATCATTGATACAGACAACTCCCATCTGTTCGCCGCCATCGGTTCCGCCTTGAACGCAAAGGAAGATGCTCCTGACAATGGAAAGGTCACGATGAAGCAGATGACAGACAAGTTAAATTCCGATATTCATATGGAATTTGAAGTTGAACGAATGGAGCCGCTCTTTAAAGACGAGACAGAATACGAAGATTTTGAGCGCCGTCATAATTCCCATTGTGTCGGCACAGGCGATCTTGATCAATATCATGGCAACTGCTTTCTTGGCATTGACGCCGGAAGTACTACAACGAAAGTCGCTCTGATCGACGGTCAGGGCAGGCTTCTCTATTCCTTTTACAGCAACAATAATGGCAACCCACTGGAAACAGCGATCTGTGCCTTAAAGGAAATCTATTCGGTTCTTCCTGCCGACGCTAAGATCGTCCGTTCCTGCTCCACCGGTTATGGGGAAGCGCTGATGAAGGCTGCATTCCTGCTGGATGACGGACAGGTTGAGACAGTCGCCCATTATTACGCCGCCGCTTTCTTTGATCCCCAGGTTGATTGTATTCTGGATATCGGCGGACAAGATATGAAATGCATCAAGATCAAAAACCAGACCGTTGACAGCGTTTTATTAAATGAAGCCTGTTCTTCCGGCTGCGGCTCTTTTATTGAGACCTTTGCAAAATCCTTAAATTATTCCGTACAGGATTTTGCAAAAGCTGCTTTATTTGCGGAGCATCCCATCGATCTGGGAACCAGATGTACGGTATTTATGAATTCCAAAGTAAAGCAGGCGCAAAAAGAAGGTGCCGCCGTATCCGACATCTCTGCGGGACTTGCCTATTCCGTTATCAAAAACGCATTGTTTAAAGTAATCAAGGTATCGGACGCTTCCGAGCTTGGAAACCGTATCGTCGTACAGGGCGGTACGTTCTACAATGACGCGGTTCTTAGAAGCTTTGAAAAGATTGCGAATTGTGAAGCCATCCGTCCCGACATCGCCGGGATCATGGGGGCTTTCGGCGCAGCTCTGATCGCCCGCGAAAATTACCACGCCGGTTATCAGACAACTATGCTTTCTTTCAAGCAGATCAACGAACTGCAGTTTTCGACCTCCATGGCAAAATGCCGTGGCTGCACCAACAACTGCCGCCTGACCATCAATAAATTCTCCGGCGGACGCCAGTATATTTCCGGCAACCGCTGTGAACGCGGTCTCGGAAAACAGAAAAATGAAAATAATATACCAAACCTTTTTGAATATAAACTGAACAGAATCTTTGACTATGAACCTCTCCCTGCCGACAAAGCGGTACGCGGACGTGTTGGTATTCCGAGAGTTCTGAATATGTATGAAAACTATCCGTTCTGGTTCACTTTCTTTAATGAACTGGAATATGAAGTCGTTCTCTCTCCACTCTCGAACCGTAAAATCTATGAGCTTGGTATCGAATCCATTCCCAGCGAATCGGAATGTTATCCTGCCAAGCTGGCGCATGGTCATGTCCAATGGCTGATTAACCAAAAGCCGGACTTTATTTTCTATCCGGCGCTGTTCTATGAACGTAATGAAACACCGGACGCCAATAACCACTATAACTGTCCGATCGTTACCTCCTATTCGGAAAATATCAAGAACAATATTGAAGAGATCGGCCGCGGGGAAGTCCGCTTCCGCAACCCGTTTATGTCCTTTTTAAGTCCGGAAACCATAACACCGGTCCTGATCGAAGAATTTTCCGAGATTCCGGCAAAGCTGGTGGCTGCCGCCGTGGAAAAAGCATGGGCGGAACAGGAAAAGGCGCACCGGGATATCCAGAAAAAGGGCGAAGAAGTTTTGGAATATCTGACCACAAACAAAAAACGCGGTATTGTTCTTGCCGGGCGTCCCTACCATATCGATCCGGAGATCAACCATGGAATTCCTGAGCTGATCACTTCTTTTGATATTGCTGTACTGACAGAGGATTCCGTCTCCCATCTGGCAAAACCGGAACGTCCGTTGATCGTATCCGACCAGTGGATGTATCACTCCCGCCTCTATTGCGCGGCAAGCTATGTAAAAACCAGAGACGATCTGGATCTGATCCAGCTCAATTCCTTCGGTTGCGGCTTAGATGCCGTTACAACCGATCAGGTAAATGATATCTTAAGCGGTTCCGATAAGATCTATACCTGTCTGAAGATCGACGAAGTCAATAATCTGGGCGCGGCAAGGATTCGTATCCGATCCTTACTGGCTGCCCTCGAAGTCAGGGACCGGAAATGCACCAAACGCACCATCCGGCCTGCCAATATCGAACGCGTTCTCTTTACTGAAGAAATGCGTAAAAACTACACAATCATCTGTCCGCAGATGTCGCCGATCCATTTTGATATGCTGGAGAAGGCCTTTTCTTCCTGTGGATACAATTTTAAGGTGCTGACCAACGACAACCGTCATTCCGTAGATGTGGGATTAAAATATGTCAATAATGACGCCTGCTATCCATCGTTGTGTGTTGTCGGGCAGATCATGGAAGCAATCCTTTCCGGGGAATATGATACCGATCATTTAGCTGTCATGATGACGCAGACCGGCGGCGGATGCCGTGCGACCAACTATGTGGGCTTCATCCGCCGTGCCTTGGAAAAAGCCGGATATCCGCATATCCCGGTGATTTCCTTAAACCTTGGTGGTATCGAGGTCAATCCCGGATTTAAACTGGATCTGAAATTGATTATTCGCTTATTATATGCGGCACTGTTCGGAGATATCTTTATGAGATGCGTTTACCGCATGCGCCCTTATGAAATCACTCCCGGAAGTACTGAGGAAGTGCATCAGAAATGGCTTGCGATCTGTAATGAATTCATTACCTCAAAGCATCCCTCTTTCTTCCGTTACCGAAAGATCTGCCGTGAAATGATAAGTGAATTTGACGCAATACCAATTCATGAAGATATGAAAAAACCACGCGTCGGCATCGTGGGCGAGATTCTTGTAAAATTTGCTCCAGCAGCAAATAACTATCTGGTAGAGCTTTTGGAGCATGAAGGCGCAGAGGCTGTCGTTCCTGACCTTTTGGACTTTATGTTCTACTGCTTCTATAACCAGATCTATAAGGCGGAGCATCTTGGCACCAGTAAGAAGGCGGCAAGGATGTGCAAGCTTGGCATCACCGGCATGAATTTTGTCCGTTCCGCCTCCGCCAAGGCATTAAAAAAGAGCAGACACTTTGATCCGCCCGCAGATATTTATGATCTTGTAAAATATGCCGGAGAAATCGTGGATATCGGCAACCAGACAGGTGAAGGCTGGTTCCTTACCGGAGAAATGCTGGAACTGATCCACAATGGCACCGGCAATATCGTATGTACGCAGCCTTTTGCCTGCCTGCCGAATCATGTTGTCGGCAAGGGTGTCATTAAAGCGCTCAGAAAACGGTATCCAAAGTCAAATATCGTTGCGATCGACTACGATCCCGGCGCAAGCGAAGTCAACCAGTTAAACCGAATCAAACTAATGCTTTCAACTGCTTATAAAAACTTATAAAAAATAAACGGAGCAGCAGACCGGGAGTTTCCATGTCATATGGTTTTCCCTAATTCTCTCCGGTCTCTGCTTTCCGCTGCATCTCTTCGATCTCCTGCCACTTTTTGTCCTCATCCATCTGTGCCTCTTGTAGCAGACGCTCATAAACCTTATTCGCCTCTTCCAGACTCTGAACCTCTTCTTCCTGCACCTGCTTCATGGCTTTTTCAAAAGGATCCTCATCACGGCTGTTATCTTTCAGGATCGACTCATATAAAACAGTATTATTCTCCGAAAACGCGTCTTCCTCATCAACGGATGACGAATCCTCATCCGCGTCTCCATCCTTTTGATCCGAAATATGCATATTCACGTTCCACCATTTGATAAGATTCGCTTTTAAGCTGTTATTCCTGATAATCTCATCAAGTTTATCTTCATTGGGTTTCTTCATACACTAAACCACTCCATACCTTATATCTGTTATTGAAACTCTCCATGCTTACTTTCTACCCATGCCACGGCCTCCTGCAGACCTTCGTCTGTCAACGGGAATTCCTGATATTCCTTTTTCTCTTCCTCCGTATGATCAAAGGCAAACGGTTCCGGCCAGACACAGGTCAAAATCACTTCCCTGCCGTCTTCTTCATATTTTTTCTTTTCAAACAGAAATCGCATTCCCGTATCGCTTCCGGTAAAGCGTTCTTTTTTAATATAATTTAGTGCCGGACGATATAAATTGTCATGAAGATTCACATTAATAACCATGCCTTTCCATAACCTGCGTGTGAAAAATTTATTCCAGAAATACGTACTTTGCCTTGCCGGATTCCTTTGCTTTGTACAAAGCCTTATCGCTGCGCTGCATCAGATTTTCGATTTCATGATTCTGCCCTTCATCAATAACAGAAATTGCCGCACCTGCACTTACTGTCATCCTGCTGAATTTTTCATCTGATTTATAATACGCATGCATCGTCTCAAACATATGATCAACTTCTTTCTTCAGTTCGTCCTCTGTGATCTCCCGGCTCTGTATAACAATAAACTCATCACCGCCAAGCCTTGCGATAAAATCTTCCGGGAAACATTCCTTTAACAGTCTTGATGTTTCTACCAGTGCTCTGTCGCCTTCCTTATGACCATAGATATCATTTACCTGCTTAAAGTTGTCAAGATCCAGTGTAATCACCGTCATCTGTGGACAGGATATCTTTTCATCCAAATGGCGGAACAAACTTCTTCGATTATTCAGTCCCGTCAGGAAATCGGTAGTTGCCGCATAAAGCGTCTGCTCCCCAAATTTCTTTTCAATCGTAATATCCCGAAAAATATCAATCTTTCCAAGGGTCTCTCCAAAAATATCAACCACAGGAGCCTCACTGTACATCAGCACGATCTTATCTCCCCGATCGTTTAGTTCAATCTCCATATTTTCACCATTCTTAACCGCTTTTTCCTCAAGCAGCTTCTGCTTCCAATCAGCAAATGACTGACCTTCTCCAAGATGCTCGCGCGGGAAATATTTTAAAAATTCCGGATTGACGCTGATCGCCATTCCTTTCGGATTTTCTATTACGACTGCAAAAGGGAGGCTGTTCAATACGATGGACAACTCTTTACTGATATTCTGCAGTTCCGTGACATCATGAGCAAACCCACAGGTTCCGAAGATTTCATCATTCTCATCGATCAATGGCGATTTATAGGTTTTAAACAGACGCATTCCGCCCTTGGTCTTCACATTCTCATCAAACAGGCAGGTCTTTCGCGCTTCCATAACGATATCCTCAGATTCCAGGCAGACGTAATCTCCCTGTTCATACTCTTCCTTGGGAATATCCCATATGTAATAATGTCCCTTTTTATAAATCTGCTCCTTTGTCTTCTCCACAGCACCGCAGAATCCATCATTCACAATCAGATGCGCACCCTTCCGGTCTTTAAACCAGATCAGATCCGGCAGGCTGTCGATCAAGGTATCAAAGCAGATCTTCTGCTTACGGTTGTCTGCTACATTCTTCATAAACAAAAGCAGTTTTTTATAATAAATCGCCAGAAGTTCTTTCTGATACCGTTCCTGGGGCATCACCCAGAGCATATCCACCCTTGCGAGCTGTTCCTGTTTCACAGCAGCCATCTCATCCACAGAAAGCAGATAAACAACCAACCCTTTTTCCCTTGATACCTCCGGCAACTCATCCGTTTTTCCGTCAATGATTATCGCGGTATCAATCATATTTTCATTCCAGACCTTATGATAATCATCCACTGTTGTAAGCACAACTTCACTATCCTCCGGCAGTTCGATCATATTTACTGCCTTTTCGATCTCCGGAGAACTGCTTTGTATGATAATTTGAAATTGATTTTGGAACATAGTCAAACACCCTTTTCTTTTATAATATTTTTCCTTGTCAGTACATTGTTTTCAAATATATTCTATCACAGGCAATGCTGCAATGTCTATTTTATTCTGTACTTTTTTATTGGATTGCACCACTTTCTATAAATGATACGGTGTCACCTGATAAACGTAGTAATTTAGCCAGTTGGAATAAAGACTGCTGCTGTGAGAGCGCCACTGGAGATACGGCTTTTTTTCCGGATCGTCATCCGGATAGTAGTTCACCGGCAGGTGGATCGGCAGGTTCTTCACGACATCCCGCTTATATTCCTGATCCAAGGTATACCGGTCATATTCCGGGTGTCCCATCATATAGATTTGTTTCCCATCCTCCGACATACACAGGAAGATCCCCGCATCCTTAGATTCTGCAAGCACAATAAGTTCCGGGCAGCCGTTGATCTCCTCTTGGGAAACCGTGGTATGACGGCTGTGGGGCGCATAAAACAGATCGTCAAAACCGCGCACCAGAGGAATCTTACGATTTTTCACCTGATGCAGATAAATACCGAAAAGCTTTTCCGGCAGGGCAATCTTATTGATGCCAAAATGATGATATAATCCCGCCTGCGCTCCCCAGCAGATATGTAACGTGGAGGTGACGTGCGTCTTTGTCCAATCCATGATCTCACAAAGTTCTTCCCAATAATCCACTTCTTCAAACGCCATCTGCTCCACCGGTGCGCCGGTAATGATCATCCCGTCGAAGCGTTTGTCTTTCAACTCATCAAAGACTGTATAAAACCGATTCAGATGATTCACAGAAGTATTCATGGGGATATGGCTTTTGACCATTAAAAAAGTTACATCAACCTGCAACGGCGTATTGGACAATACCCGAAGAAGCTGCAGTTCCGTGTCCTGCTTTTTCGGCATCAGATTTAAAATACATACCTGCAGCGGACGGATGTCCTGATGCATCGCCCTGTTTTCATCCATCACAAATATATTTTCATTTTCAAGCTGCTCCTTTGCAGGAAGATCGCTTTGCGTTTTGATCGGCATATTTCTTCCACTTCCTTATCCTTATTTTATATTTTGGCTGACAATTACGCTGTCCCAATGTCTTTCTTACCCAAGGTACGTAATTTGAAATTCCTCCTCGGAAATGATCGGAATCCCCAGTTCCTTCGCTTTCTTATTCTTACCGGAGGTGGACATGATATCATTGTTGATCAGGCAGGTCGTTTTGGATGTTACACTGCCTGTCACCTTGCCGCCCTTGGATTCTATGATCTCCTTTAATTCATTGCGATTGGCGTAATGCTCCAGATCACCGGTAATGACAAAGACCTTGCCGGCAAGCGTCTGTTCCTCCTCCGTGGTCTCCGGCTTACTCATATGAAGTTCCGCCAGCAGATGATCCAGCCTCTCTTTCTTTACAGGATCTCTCATATATTCGCAGAAAGAACGCGCCAGTATCTCTCCGATCCCATCTACTCCGCTCAGTTCCTCCTCCGACACCTGCCGGATCTTCTCAATATCATGATCCCATTCCCGCGCAATCATCTTGGCATTGGCAAGACCAATGCCCGGTATTCCCAGCGCATTTAACAGACGCGGAATCGTAGTTTCTCTTGTACGATCAATGCTTTCCATAAGATTTCGGAAGGACTTTTCTCCAAACCCTTCCATTTCCACGATCACATCCTGATACCGGGAAAGCTTATAAATATCGGCATATTCATGAATCAGTCCAAGCCCGATGATCTTTTCCAGCGTAGCCTCAGAAAGTCCGTCAATATTCATGGCATCCCTGCTGACAAAATGACTGAAAGATTTGATCTTCTTTGCCTCGCAGTCAGGATTGACACAATACAGGGACTCCGTATCGTTCATCTGCTTTACTTCCGTCCTGCCGCCGCATACCGGACATGTCTCCGGAATCGGCATATCGCCGGACTTCGTCAGATTCTCCGCAATCTGCGGGATGATCATATTGGCTTTATACACCGTGACCCGATCTCCGATGCCCAGTTCTAACTCTTTCATGATACTGACATTGTGGACGCTTGCCCGGGACACTGTCGTACCTTCCAACTCAACCGGTTCAAAAACCGCCACCGGATTGATCAGACCTGTTCTGGATGGACTCCATTCGATTTTTAATAATGTTGTCTCACGAATCTCATCTGCCCATTTAAACGCAATGGCATTTCTCGGAAATTTCGCTGTCCTTCCAAGGGATTCCCCATAAGCGATATCTTCCATGGAAAGCACCAGTCCATCCGACGGAATATCATTTTGGTCGATCTGTTTTTCAAACCATGCAACCGCATCCAGAATCGTTTCTGCATTCACCTTCTTATATTCCACAACAGAAAAACCCTGTTCCTTCAAAAACTCAAAC
>CAMWKA010000050.1 GCA_947174725.1 uncultured Lachnospiraceae bacterium
CCATTATTTACGCCCTCCTTATTTATTTCTTACCAGTCTTACCAACTTTACGTCTGATCGTCTCATCAACATACTTGATACCCTTGCCCTTATAAGGCTCCGGTCTTCTCTTGTCTCTGATCTCAGCCGCGAATTGACCAACTTTTTCTTTATCAATACCTTTAACAGTGATTATATTCTGCTCAACTGTTGTCTCAATACCTTCCGGATCTTCCATTTCCACCGGATGTGAGTAACCAAGCGTAAGATTTAACTTCTTTCCCTGCTTTGCAGCCCTGTAACCTACGCCGTTTACTTCAAGCTTCTTTTCAAAACCAGTTGTAACACCAACTACCATGTTATTGATCAGTGTTCTGGTCAGACCATGAAGAGATTTCATCTTCTTCAGATCATTCGGTCTGGAAACGATCACTTCAGCGCCTTCTAACTTGATCTCCATCTCAGAAGGCAGCACTCTCTCAAGTGTTCCCTTCGGACCTTTTACAGTCACTTTATTATTTTCTGCAATATCAACAGTAACGCCTGCAGGTATTGCGATTGGCATTCTTCCTATACGTGACATGCCCGTACCTCCTATTTTTTAATTTATTAATTAGTGGTGCTTTTCCACTAATTTTACCAATATTGCGAAGCAATTTGTCAATGAACGCTGTCTTTGCGTTCATTTTGCTGCCTTTCACGCTTATTTTATCATAATGCAAATTGCGCAGCAATTTGTTAATGAATGCTGTCTTTGCATTCATTATTACCAAACAAACGCCAGCACTTCGCCGCCAACATTCAGCTTTCTTGCCTCTTTATCAGTAATGACACCCTGATTTGTTGAAATAATAGCGATTCCAAGTCCGCCAAGAACTCTGGGAAGCTCATCCTTACCGGCATAAACGCGTAATCCCGGCTTAGAGATTCTCTTGATGCCTGTGATGATCTTTTCGTTCTTATCAGCACCATACTTTAATGTGATGCGGATCGTCTTAAAGCCGCCGTCTTCAATAACATCAAATTTCTTAATGTAACCTTCATCCAATAAGATCTGTGCGATAGACAGTTTCATCTTAGAAGAAGGAACATCAACTGTATCATGTTTTGCAGTATTTGCGTTACGGATTCTTGTAAGCATATCTGCAATAGGATCGCTCATTGTCATTTTGCTTTTATCCTCCTTACCATAATTATATATTCACTCATTCCTACCAACTGGATTTTTTCACACCAGGTATCTGTCCCTTGTATGCCAGCTCACGGAAGCAGATCCTGCAGATTCCGTATTTTCTTAAATAAGCATGAGGACGACCGCAAATTCTACAACGTGAATATTCTCTTGTAGAAAATTTGGGTTTACGCTGCTGTTTGATCTTCATTGCTGTCTTAGCCATGAATTTACCTCCTTCATATCAGACCAATTATGCCTGTGCAAACGGCATATTAAATAATCTCAATAACTCTCGTGCCTCTTCATCTGTCTTAGCTGTCGTTACGATGATAACATCCATACCTCTGATCTTATCGATCTTATCATACTCAACTTCAGGAAAGATCAGCTGCTCTTTGATACCCAGAGCATAATTGCCTCGTCCGTCAAATCCGTTGGGATTCACTCCTCTGAAGTCACGAACACGGGGCAGTGCAAGATTGACCAGTCTGTCAAGGAATTCGTACATTTTCTCACCACGAAGCGTCGTCTTGCATCCGATAGCGAGACCCTCTCTGATCTTGAAGTTCGCAATGGAATTCTTTGCTCTTGTAACAACTGCCTTCTGACCTGTGATCAGTTCCATATCCGCTACAGCTGCATCTAAGATCTTAGCATTTTCCTTTGCTTCTCCAACACGCATATTGACAACGATCTTATCAATCTTTGGGATTTCCATTACATTCTTATATCCGAACTTCTTTGTCATGGCATCCATGATTTCGTTCTTATATATATCTTTTAATCTACTCAATGTCTTCGGCCTCCTTCCCTGTCCTAATCAATCACATCGCCGGTTGATTTTGCAATACGTACCTTCTTGCCATCAACAACCTTGAATCCGATCCTTGTGGGAGTCCCCTTGTGAACATACATTACATTGGAAATATCAATCGGGGCTTCCTTCTCTATGATACCGCCTGTCTGGTTTGCCATAGAAGGTTTGGAATGCTTCTTTACCATATTGATGCCTTCAACAAGCACTTTGCCGTTCTTCGCATCAACCGAAATCACCTTTCCGTCTTTGCCCTTGCCGTTTTTCACGCTGCCGGTAATCACTCTTACCGTATCGCCTTTTTTAATCTTATTCATCTGAAAGGCACCTCCTTATAATACTTCGGGAGCCAGAGAAACGATCTTCATAAACTGTTTCTCACGAAGCTCTCTTGCTACCGGTCCAAAGATACGGGTTCCTCTCGGAGTCTTATCATCCTTGATGATAACAGCAGCATTTTCGTCAAATTTAATATAGGAACCATCCTTACGACGGGCACCTTTTACACTGCGTACAACAACTGCCTTAACGACATCGCCTTTTTTAACAACGCCGCCGGGTGTTGCATCTTTTACCGTAGCTACGATCACATCGCCAATATTTGCGTATCTTCTGGTGGAACCACCGGAAACACGGATACACAAAATTTCTTTAGCGCCTGTATTGTCAGCAACTTTCAGTCTGCTTTCTTGTTGTATCATGCCTATTCTCCTTCCAATAAAATCATCAACTTACTTTTATTTCGCTTTCTCTACGATCTCAACAAGTCTCCATCTCTTATCTTTAGAAAGAGGTCTTGTCTCGGCAACTTTGACGATATCTCCGATATGAGCATCATTATTTTCATCGTGAGCTTTCAGCTTATATGTTCTCTTTACAATCTTGTTATAAAGAGGATGCTTTACATGATTCTCCACTGCAACGGTGATCGTCTTCTGCATTTTATCACTGGTAACTTTACCGATACGTGTTTTTCTTAAATTTCTCTCTTCCACGATCATTAACTCCTTTCTCAGCCATTTTCTCCACTCTACTTCATAGCCTTCAAATTAACGCTTTGCGTTAATTCCATTTTAGGCTTCCGCTTTGCTCTTCACATTGATAACCGTCTGAATCCTTGCGATGTTCTTACGAACTTCCTTGATCCGGGATGTGTTATCCAACTGATTGGTGGCATTTTGAAATCTCAGATTGAAAAGTTCTTTCTTGGCAGCTACCAATTCCTGATTCAACTCTGCTGCTGACTTTGCATTCAGCTCTTCAACATATTTTTTAGTTTTCATTCGCTACACCGCCTTCCAAATCTGCTTTGGAAACAATCTTACACTTACAAGGAAGCTTGTGCGTAGCAAGACGCAGCGCCTCTCTTGCTGTTTCCTCCGGTACTCCTGCGATTTCAAACATCACACGTCCGGGCTTTACAACTGCCACCCAATATTCCAATGTTCCTTTACCGGAACCCATTCGGGTCTCAGCAGGCTTTGTGGTAACCGGCTTATCCGGGAAAATCTTGATCCATACACGACCACCACGCTTGATATAACGAGTCATGGCAACACGGGCTGCTTCGATCTGGTTTGATTTGATCCAGCAGGGTTCTGTTGCAACAATACCATACTCACCATAAGTGATTGTATTACCTCTTGTCGCCTTACCGGCCATTGTTCCACGAAACTGTTTACGACGTTTTACTCTTTTAGGCATTAACATTATTTATCGCTCCCTTCCTTGGATGCAGCGCCTTCCTTCGCATCCGTATTTCCCTTAGTCGGAAGTACCTCGCCTCTGTAGATCCATACCTTTACGCCGATCTTGCCGTAGGTAGTATCTGCTTCAGCGAATCCATAATCAATATCTGCACGAAGTGTCTGCAGGGGGATAGTTCCTTCACTGTAGAACTCTGTACGTGCCATATCAGCTCCACCAAGACGTCCTGATACGGATGCCTTGATACCCATTGCACCGGAGATGCTGTTACCTCTGTTATCTTTCTTCATCGTCCTTGTCATACAAGACTTGATCGCACGTCTGAAAGATACACGGTTCTCCAACTGCTGCGCAATATTCTCAGCAACAAGCTGTGCGTCAGCATCCGGCTTTTTGATCTCCTGTACATCCAGGCTGATCTCTTTTCTTCCGATCAGCTTCTGAAGCTCTTTCTTGGTTGCTTCAATGCCGGTACCGCCTTTACCGATTACAACACCGGGCTTCTGTGTATTTACTACTACTTCCACCTTTTCTGCTTTTCTAAGAATTTCGATCTTGGAAACTCCTGCAGCATAAAGCTTTTTCTTCAAAAACTTTCTGATATTGTAATCCTCAACAAGGTAATCTGCAAATTTATCCTCTGCGTACCACTTGGAGTCCCAGTCTTTAATAATACCAACTCTTAAGCCATGCGGATTAACTTTCTGTCCCATACTTACTTAGCTCCTTTCTCATCAAGAATGATGGTGATGTGGCTTACTCTCTTCTCGATCCTATAAGCACGTCCCTGCGCTCTGGGATGAATCCTCTTCATCGTGGGTCCCTTATCTGCGTAACATTCTGCGATATAAAGGTTCTCCGGATTCATTCCGTTATTGTTTTCCGCATTTGCGATTGCGGAATCAAGCAGCTTCTTAATGATGCTGGACGCATATCTTGGATTATATTCCAAGATCGCCTTAGCCGTAGCAACATCTTTGCCCCTGATTGCGTCAAGTACAAAGCATGCCTTCTGTACAGAAACCCTTGCATAAGATAACTTTGCGGAGGGTCTTGTATCTTTGATCGCGTTTCTTTCTCTCTTAATCTGAGATCTATGTCCTTTCGCCATAGTTCATTCCTCCTATCTGATTATCTAACCTTAGATTTCTTATCGTCTTTACCATGTCCCCTGAAGGTTCTGGTGGCAACAAACTCACCGAGCTTATGTCCAACCATATCTTCTGTTATATATACAGGCACATGCTTCCGTCCGTCATGAACTGCAATTGTGTGTCCCACGAATGAAGGGAAAATTGTAGAACGACGAGACCATGTCTTGATTGCCTGTTTCTTACCTGATGCATTCATCTTGTCAACTGCTTTCAGCAGGCTTTCATCTGCAAAAGGTCCTTTTTTTAATGATCTTGCCATGATATATCTATCCTCCTTACTTGATTACGGTTATGATTTAATAGCCCAGGCTATTTGATGGCTCTACCGTCACGTCTTCTTACGATCAGCTTATTGGACTGCTTGTTCTTCTTTCTGGTCTTCAGACCAAGAGCAGGCTTACCCCAAGGTGTACAAGGACCGGGACGACCGATGCTTGTCTTTCCTTCACCACCACCATGCGGATGGTCATTCGGGTTCATAACGGAACCACGAACGGTAGGTCTGATGCCCATGTGACGTTTACGGCCTGCTTTACCGTAATTGATAAGGTTGTGATCACCGTTGCCGATGACGCCGATGCTTGCGCGGCACTCGATCGGAACCATTCTCATCTCGCCGGAAGGAAGTCTGAGTGTTGCGTACTTGCCTTCCTTTGCCATCAGCTGCGCGCTGTTGCCTGCGGAACGAACCATCTGTCCGCCCTTGCCCGGCAGGAGCTCGATGTTATGAACCAATGTACCGACAGGAATCGCGGAAAGCGGAAGACAGTTGCCGACCTTGATTTCTGCTGTCGGTCCGTTCATTACCTTCATGCCATCCTTCAAACCTTCCGGCGCCAGGATATATGCTTTCTCACCGTCTGCATAGCAGATCAGCGCAATATTAGCTGTTCTGTTCGGATCATATTCGATTCCAACCACTTTTGCCGGAATACCATCCTTGAGTCTCTTAAAATCGATGACTCTGTATTTCTGTCTGTTGCCGCCGCCATGATGTCTGACGGTGATCTTTCCCTGATTATTACGTCCGGCAGTCTTTGCCTTGGATACACACAGGGATTTCTCCGGTGTACTCTTCGTAATCTCTGAGAAATCAGAACCTGTCATATGTCTTCTTGACGGTGTATATGGGTTATATGATTTAATTCCCATGACTTATTTCTCCTTTTCTATTCACTATTTATTATCACACTTTGGTTGTGTTTATTTTTGGCTCTTACAGTCCGGAGAAGATCTCGATATCCTTACTGTCCGCCGTAAGCTGTACGATCGCCTTCTTTGTCTTCGCCGTCCTTCCGCTTACGAGCTTGCCATTGCTGTTACGTCTTTTGATCTTGCCATCCTGATTCAATGTGTTGACCTTTGCAACCTTGACTCCGTCGAACATCTTCTCGACCGCTTCCTTGATCATGGTCTTATTTGCTTCCGGATGTACCAGGAAAGTATATTTCTTCTCAGCCATACCGGACATACTCTTTTCTGTTACCAGCGGCTTAAGAATTACGTCATAATACTGAATTGCTGCCATTTATGCGTACACCTCCTCAATGGTTGCGACTGCTGCCTTTGTCAGTACAACAGTGCCTGCGTTCATTACATCATATACATTGATCGTATTGGTCAGTGCAGTCTTAGCATCCGGGATATTTCTTGCGGAAAGGATCACGTTATCATCCTTCTCATTTAATACCACCAACGCCTTTTCTGCTTTGATGTTCTTTAAGATCTGGACAAATGTCTTTGTCTTGATCTCATCCATCTTCAGCTCATCCACCACGATCAGTTTCTGATCCTGAACTTTACTTGTCAGTGCGGATTTCAGAGCCGCTCTCTTTTCCTTCTTGTTCATCTTGAAGGAATAATCTCTCGGTACGGGAGCAAATACAACTCCGCCACCCTTCCACTGCGGCGCCCTGATGGAACCCTGTCTTGCATGACCTGTTCCCTTCTGTCTCCAAGGCTTCCTTCCGCCACCGGATACTTCGGAACGTGTCTTTGCTTTCTGCGTTCCCTGACGCTTATTTGCAAGCTGCTGTACAACTGCCAAGTGTACTAAATGTTCATTGATCTCAACGCCAAATATTTCATCACTTAAGTCGATTGTACCAACTTCTTTGCCTTCCATATTAACAACTGATACTTTTGCCATTGTTAGTAGTCCTCCTTTCAACCAACTTAAGCTTCTACCTTAGTGGTTTCTTTTATTGTTACTAATGCTTTCTTCGGTCCAGGTACTGCACCCTTTACCAGAAGAAGATTCTTCTCAGCGTCAACTCTGACAACTTCAAGATTCTTCACTGTGATTGCCACACAACCCATATGTCCGGGCATCTTCTTGCCCTTAAATACACGGCTCGGGCTGGAACATGCTCCGTTGGAACCTGCATGGCGGTGATACTTGGAACCATGCGCCATCGGTCCTCTGGACTGGCCATGTCTCTTGATGGCACCCTGAAAACCTTTTCCCTTGGAAATCGCGGAAGCATCAATCTTATCGCCTACCGCGAAGATATCCGCTTTGATCTCCTGAGCCAATGTATATTCCTCAGCATTTTCAAATTTAAACTCTCTCACATATCTCTTTGCGGATACGCCGGCTTTCTTAAAATGTCCCTGCTGGGGCTTATTCACTCCATGACGGTGAACCACTTCCTTCTTACCAGCCTTATCCTTATTAACGATCTTTTCCTTTTTATCAACGAAGCCAACCTGTACTGCGCTGTAACCATCGTTCTCAACCGTTTTGATCTGTGTTACGTAACAGGGGCCTGCCTGAAGTACCGTAACAGGAATCAACATTCCGTCTTCGTTAAAGATCTGTGTCATACCGACCTTTGTTGCTAAAATTGCTTTCTTCATTCTACAACCTTTACTCCTTTCTAAGTCTGCGAATTGGCATTCTGCGTAAATTCGCAGTTGAAAACCACATTTCTTTGTTTTCAACTTTCCTTGTTTTTTCCACTAAAGCGGTATGGATTTCTGTCATCGCGGTTTGCTGTGACTGACGATCTGCAGTCCTCCATACATAAAGTTAGCAGAGGTTTCGTTTTAAAATTTCTTATTTCATTTTTACATCTACGTAAACACCTGCGGGAATATCCATCTTCTGCAAAGACTCTACGATCTTCTGGGAAGGATTAAGGATATCGATCATCCTCTTATGGGTTCTCTGCTCAAACTGCTCTCTGGAATCCTTGTACTTATGAACAGCACGCAGGATCGTAACCACTTCCTTCTTTGTAGGAAGAGGAACCGGACCGCTTGTCTCCCCACCGTTCTTCCTCACTGCCTCGATAATCTTCTTTGCTGATGCATCAACCAACTGATGATCATACGCTTTTAATGTGACTCTCATTTTCTGACTTGCCATAAAAAAAGTCGCCTCCTTTTCGTACTTTGTTTTCAAGCACGACAAGCTTGGTGACTGTACACTTTCCCGTGTGTGTCCTAACCTTTCAGAACTATCATTCACACGTCGTTTCTGCTTTTTGCAGACTGTCTAAGCATTGTACAGTGACTTGTCGTCAATATTATCGGCGGATAACCTACCCGCCACTGACATTCGCTCCACGGAAAACCTGTTATGGCTTTCGCCGTAACAGCAACCTCACGCTTCATAGCTATCATGCCACAGCAATAGATAGTATATATGATAACTTTTCAAAATGCAAGCACTTTTTTTGAAACTATGCAAAAATCTTGAAAAAATTTGAAAATCCAATAGAAAAATGCCTTATTTCAGGCATTTTTCCTAATGAATTTTATCACTTTTCTCACTCTACGTTTTTAACTTCTTCAAATTCCTTTACGATCTCCTCTGATGGAGGCGGCGTTAAAAGGCTGACTACCACGATGCAGATCAGACTGAGCGGAAAACCTACCGCCAGAGAATATAACCCTGTTGCAGAGCCAAGGGTAACGAGTCCTTCCGTTCCCTGGATCATCGGTATATAATCCCATACGATCACAGTCAGGGCGCCTGACACCAAACCGGCAACCGCGCCCGGAAAATTGGTACGCTTCCAGAAGATCGCCATCAGCACTAACGGTCCAAAGGCTGCTCCAAGACCTGCCCATGCATTGGACACCAGATCCATAATGGAGGATTCTGGATCTAAAGCAATCACATAAGCGATCACCGCAATGACAACAATGGTAATCCTGCTGACAACAAGAACTTTTTTGTCATCTGCATCCTTTTTGATAATGCCTTTATAGAGATCCTCCGCAACGGCGGACGCACTGACTAACAGCTGAGAATCCGCAGTCGACATGATCGCCGCCAGAATGCCGCAGAGGAAAATGCCTGCGATCAGCGGTGCGTTGATCTCTTTAGTGAAAACCTCCTTGATCATTTCAATAAAGATACGTTCTTTTCCGACCTCATCACTCATAATATAATTATAATCCATATATGCCCGGCCGATAATACCGATCACACATGCCGCTGCTAAAGAAAGTGTAACCCATATAATAG
>CAMWKA010000051.1 GCA_947174725.1 uncultured Lachnospiraceae bacterium
CGAACATAGGGCGAAGCCCGCGAATGAGGAAAACCGAAGGTTTTCCGAATGGTGCACTGTGGATAAGGTAAGATAATTTTTATATGTGAAGGAAATGAGCGAATGTTATAAAGCTAACAGAAAGGTTTCGTGAAGGTTATGAAGAATGTAATAAACAGTCTGGTGAAATATCTTATGATGATGGCGGTTGTTCTGATGCTTGGATTTGGTGGGATAAGCATGGTTTCAGGACAGGCTGTTGTCATGGCGGCGGAGAACTCGCAGATGACGAGGGAAACAGCAGAAACATCTTCTACATCAGAGGACGATGAAAATGCTGTTTTGTTTCTTGTCCTTGGCGGCGGATTGATCATCATTCTTTCCGTTGTAATCAGTGTGGTATCTACCGTTGTAAGTTCCGTTGCATCTGCAGTAGATGATGAAGAATAATAACGGAATGAATGATTAGAATTTTATGAACCGTAATCTACGCAAGACTACATTTCGTGAGATAAAAAATAGTTTTGGCAGATACATTGCTATTTTGGCTATTACGGCACTGGGTGTCGGATTTTTTGGCGGATTGAAGATCTGTACGCCCGCTATGGTCAATGTAGGAAACCAGTATCTGGAGAATGCGGAATTTTATGATTACCGTCTGGTGTCTACCTATGGATTTGAGGAAGAAGATGTGAGGACCCTGTCCGGACTCGAAGGAGTCTCGGATGCAGAAGGGTCTTTTTCTTATGATGTGATCTTTTCCTTTGGAGAGGAGATCGCAGTTGCAAAGGTCCATTCGATCACCCAGAGTATGAACCATGTGGTGCTGGTAGAAGGACGTATGCCGGAGAATGCCGGGGAATGTCTTGTGGATGCGAAATGGTTCTCCTCTGATATGCTGGGAAGAGAGCTGACATGGTCCGAACAGAATGAGGAAGACACACTGGATGTTTTTTACAAAGATACCTATACGGTAGTTGGTCTGATCAAGTCGCCGAATTATCTGAATTATGAGCGTGGGACCACAGCACTTTTAGACGGTGTGGTGGACTGTTTTATCTATGTTCCGAGGGAAGCGTTTGATAGTGATATCTATACGGAAGTCTATCTGAGGATGGGAGACAGGTATCCACTGTATTCTGAGGAATATGACGCCTATATTGATAGTGTGACTGACAGGGTGGAGGCGGCAGCTGAGGAAGCCGGTGAACGGCGGTATCTGTCTGTCGTTCAGGAATATACAGAGGAACTTGAAGATGCAAAGCAGGAGCTTGCCGACGCGAGGGCGGAGGGAGAAGAAGAACTGGCGGATGCGTATGAGGAGTTGATGGATGCACAGCAGGAGATTGCTGACGGAGAGGAAGAACTTCTGGATGGAGAAAGAGAGATCGCGGATGCAGAGATAGAGATCGTTGATGCAGAAAGAGAGATCGCGGATGGCTGGGATGAAATAGAGGATGCCAGAGCGGAACTGTTAGATGGGGAAAACGAATACGCGGATGGTGCGGTGGAGCTCGAGGATGCCAGAATAGAACTGATCGACGCCCGTATCCAGCTTACGGACGCGCAGCGGGAGATCGATGACGCAAGGACGGAGATCGCCAGCGGATGGGCGCAGATTTTTGAAAAGGAGGCGGAGCTGGAAGAGGCGAAGGCGGAGCTGGATGAAAAGGGCAGTCTGCTTTCCTATGGTATGGGGATGGTGGATAGCGGCATTGACCAGATCGAAGAGGCGCAGGTTGGTCGGCAGCAGGTGGAACAGGGAATCGCAATGACGGAGTATCTCCTTCAGAACCCTGAGAATCCCGCTTATCCAGGGGAAGAAGTATTAAAGGTACAATTGCAATATTTGCAATCTCAGCTTGCCAATATTCCTCCTGCAGAGTATCTGAACGAGCAGCATGCACAATTGACTGGCTCTAAAGATTATCTGTACAGTCAGTATCTCTTATGTCTGGACGCTGCCAATCAGTTAAAGTATGCCGGAGAACAGATTTGTCTAGCAAAGGGGGAGCTGCTGGAGGCACAGGACAAAATTGATGAAAGCGAGCAGGAGTTGTGGCGGGGGCTGACGGAGTATGCTGACGGTCTTGCGGCATATGAGGATGCCGTGGCGGAGCTTGCAGATGCCAGAGCAGAGCTGGATGACGGCTGGAGGGAGTTAAACGACGCAATCGCAGAACTGGAAGATGGAGAACGGGAGCTTGCGGACGCCAGACAGGAACTTGCGGATGCCAAACAGGAATTGATAGATGGAGAAGAAGAACTGGGAGACGGCCGTCAGGAGCTGGAAGACGGTTTTGCTGAGTACTATGACGCTGTGGCTGAGTTTGAGCAGGAAATTGCGGATGCTGAGGCGGAACTTGCAGATGCCAGAGCAGAGCTGGAGGATTTGGAGGAACCGGATGTTTTTGTGCTGGACCGCGGCAGCAATATAGGTCTCGCCTGCTTTGACAGCGATACCCAGATCGTAGAGGCGGTAGCTGTGGTATTTCCCGTATTTTTTTTCCTAGTTGTGGCATTGGTGTGCATAACGACCATGAATCGTATGATCGAGGAACAGAGGATGCAGATCGGTGTGTTAAAAGCGATGGGATATACGACGGGAGCCATTATGGGGAAATATTTGTTTTATGCAGGCAGCGCGGCTGTGATAGGCGCTGTTTCAGGATATATCGGCGGGACCTATTTGTTCCCGGCGGTCATCTGGACAGGGTACAGTCTTACGTATGGATTTGCGCCGATGCAGTATATTACAGATCCTGTGCTGGGCGTCGTATCCCTGCTGGCTGCATTATTATGTACTATGGGTGCGACATGGTTTTCCTGCATTAAGGAACTGAAGAGCATGCCGTCGGAATTGCTTCGGCCCAAGGCGCCAAGGGCCGGCAGACGTATCTTTTTGGAATATATCACCGTTCTTTGGAAACAGCTTCCTTTTCTGCATAAGGTTTCCCTGCGGAATATCTTCCGTTACAAAAAACGGTTCTTTATGATGGTCATCGGCATCAGCGGCTGTACCGCTCTGGTGCTTACGGGACTTGGATTTCAGGATTCTATCGTAGATGTTGTTGATATGCAGTATACGCAGATTGAGGTTTATGATTATAATATCCTGCTGCATGAGGAAGTGGATGGGGAAGATCAGGAAGCTTTTGAAATGGCGTTGGATGAGGTTCTAAGGGATCATACCTATCTTCATATCAGTAAGGTGGACGCCGTATCGGCGGAGATGATCAAGTCAATAAATCTTCTGGTGCCGCAGGAGGAAGAACGATTAACGGATTATGTGATGCTACAGGACGAACAGGGTAATCCCGTGGCACTTCCGGGTGACGGCGAGGCGCTTTTGTCCCATAAGATTGCGGAGAAGCTGGGTGTTAAGATCGGGGATACCTTGAGGCTTCGGGACAGTGATATGAATGAAATCGTGGTGACGGTATCGGGAACCTATAAAAACTACATCCATAATTACGCGATCATCAACGAGGCGACTTATCGGGATGCCATGGGTGAGGCGCCCAAATACCAGAATCTTTATGCTAATGTATTAGATGGCGCGGATATCCATGGCGCTGCCGCAAGCCTGTTAAATCTGGATGAGGTTCTTGGCGTTACGGTCAATCAGGACTCAAGGGACCGCGTGGGCGGTATGCTTGACAGTATGAAATATATTGTTATCCTGATCATCGGCTGTGCGGCGATGCTTGCTTTTATCGTTCTATATAATCTGACGAATATCAATATTACGGAGCGGATACGGGAGATTGCGACCATTAAGGTGCTGGGATTTTATCCGTTGGAAACTGCCAATTACGTCTTTCGTGAAAATCTGCTTCTGACGGGGATCGGAGCGCTTGTGGGACTGCTTTTAGGGAAATGGCTTCATATGTTTGTGATAGAGAAGATAGATATTGATATGGTGTCATTTGATAACATCATCCAAAATTCCAGTTATGTGTACAGTTTCTTTATAACGTTGCTGTTTGCTTTGATGGTAAATCTGTTTATGTATTTTAAATTAAATAAGATCAATATGGCAGAATCGCTGAAATCTGTTGAGTAAAAAGTTAAACGTATCCGAAATGGCGGAGCAGGAAGAGCCAGAAGGTCATGGTGACGGAGCTTAAGAAGGTTGTGGTGACGATGACGCTGGAGGTCAGGACGCCTTCATGGTGCATATTTTTAGCCATGATATGGCTGCTGACAGTGGTGGGCGCACCAAGCATAACAAGCAGCGCTACTAACTGTTCCTCCCGAAAACCCAGTGCGACGGCAGGCATTAAAAAGAGCGCCGGTTGTATGATCAGTCGCAGGCAGGAAGCGGCAAGGGTGGGTTTGATCTTGGCAAGCGCTTTCCTTCCTTCAAAGCCGGCACCCAGAGTAAGCAGCGCCAGTGGGGTTGCCAATTGCGCGATCATACGAAAGGATTTTTCGATAACAAAAGGCAGCCGGATCCGAAGCAAAGAGAAAAGCAACCCAAGAAAGATACTGATGATGATGGGATTGGTCAGGATGCCAAGAAAGGTCTTTTTCAACTGGGCTTTGTTCAGCCCCTGCATATCAGGCGCAGTAAAGGATAAGACGATGACCGCCATGATATTGTATAAAGGTACGGTACCTAAGATCATCAGGGGTCCGATGATGGAAGTACCGTAGATATTTTCGATAAAGGCGATACCAAGAACTGCCGCGCTGCCCCGATAGGAGGCCTGAACAAATTCTCCGAGGATGGAACCGGAGGACTGATGTCCGGCAGAATGGCTATTGATTATATGAAATACCAGTCCAGCACCGGCCCAGATGGCGAGAATGCAGAATAATGTGACAAAAAAACAGTAAAGGACATAGGACGTATCCCATACGCTGTAAAAATCCGCCGTAGAAATGTCTATAAATAGCAAAATGGGCAGAGTCAGCGTATAATTAAACTGATTTAATGACTTTACAAAGTCGGGCGTTATCAGTTTTGTGTGTTTTAAGCCGTAACCGATGAGCATGACGAGAAAGATCGGAATCGTGGCGTTTAAACTGAATATCAGGCTGTCCATGGTGTTTATATCCTTTACAACAATCATAGTATTTACCGGGAATCAGTATAGCACAGAATCAGAAGAAATCAAGATGAAAAATTATATGAGGAGAAGAGGTTATGATCTGTATTTTTAAATGCCCGGGCTGCAACGGCAATATGACGTTTGACATTGAGAAGCAGCTGCTCGTATGTCAATCATGCGGAACGGAGATTGACGCAGAGGATTATGATGAGAAGCAGATCGTTTTTGAAGGCGGACAGGAATACGGCGAAGACATTATCTGTTACCGTTGTCCGACCTGTTCGGCGGAGGTGGAGGTGGACAGCTCCCAGGCGACCTGCACCTGTAGTTACTGTGGAATAGAAATGGCGGTATTTGCCGGAGAAAACGGCAGGATGGCGCCGGAGAAGATCATTCCGTTTGAACTTGATCAGGGGGCGGCAGAGGTGGCTTTCAACAAATGGTGGCTGGAGCATGATACGATGCCGGAATTTAACAGAAAGAAAATGAAATTTACGATACAACCGATGTATCTGCCGGTCTGGCTGATCAATGCCAATACAAAGACTGATATGAGCGCTGTTGTGAGGAGAGAAGAAATGAGCGGCGGTACATATTCCTACAGTGGGACGCAGAACGCTCAATGGAGTATGCGGAATGACAACCTGACATTTTCTGACAGGGATAAAAGAACAAGAAATTATTTGATCCACAAATCTCTTTATTCTAAGTTTTTTAAGGTGCCGAGCAACGCGTCGTATCATTTTTCCAGCACGCGTTTTTTTGGAATTGAGCCGTATAATTATATGAAGTTGGAGGATTTTGCGCCTGGCTATATCTCGGGACTGCCGGCGGAACATTATTCCATAGAAGCAAGCGATGTGATCCCGCGGGCATTGAAACGCATCAAAGGATTTGGGGTAGAACAGTGTAAAACCTATATTCTGGGCAGTAATACGGGGGAGTCTGAAATCGTGGAGGAGGCAGGCTGCATCCAGTCAATAGAGTTAAAACAGGTCATTTATGCCATGGTTCCGGTGTGGATCTGTTCTTATACGTTTATGGGAAAGAAGCATATGGTTTATGTCAATGGGCAGACAGGAAAGACGGATGGTGAAGTCGTATCTTCCAGGGAACGGTTGAATTCGTATGCAGTTACCCTATTTCTTTCTACGTTTCTTGAATATTTTGTACTACTGATTTTCCTGCTTTCAATGAATGGACTGGATTTTGAGAATGTTGCAATGTTATGGGGAATATTTATTGCGTTCTTTGTCGGGTCACTGACGGGTAATCTTCCAAATAAATTGACAAGAAATCGCAATGGAAAGAAAGAAACTGTAGAAATGTACGCGGATATAGAGTATGTCAAAAAAGATTTTGTCAAACCAGGAAATATTATGATCCGAAGGGTGGCCATTGGAACGTTATTCCTGCCGATTGCCGTAGCGTTCAGCCGCTCTCCGGGACTGCCATCTTCTTCCTCACCGCATATGCCGGAAGCTGCGCTGCTTTCATTGGTTTTGTCAGTTGCGTGGACTGCGCTCTTTATGGGGATTCATGTGAAGAAAGAAAAAGAACAGAAGCCGGCTGAGTATAATGATTATCTTAATATGTCCATTACGGATATTTTGGAATCGTCAGAGCATGTATATTAAAATAATGTTCAAAGAAAGGCGGGAAACCATAAGATATGTATTTTTAAATGCCCGGGTTGTGCCAGCAATATGAGATTTAACGCGCAAAAACAGAAAATGGAATGTCCGACCTGTGGTGTTGACGTATCGGTAGAAGATTACGACGCAAAAGAGATCGAATTAGACGGCGGACAAAAGTGCGGTGATGACACGAGTAGTTACCGCTGCCCAAGCTGCGGCGCAGAAATGCTTACGGAGAATCTTCAGGTGACCCACATTTGCAGACGCGGCAGGATATAAAATGATGTAAAATAATGTAAAAATATGAATGTATTCTTTTCAAATGAACAGAACTGTGCTAAAATATCTTCGGCTGTTCTTATAAGGACAGTGGAAAGGCATGGTGAATATGGAAAATCTTGAACTGAAGAAAATAGCCAATGAAGTCCGCAAGGATATTATTGCATCGACACATAGCGCAAAGGCCGGACATCCGGGAGGTTCGCTGTCGGCGGCAGAGATTTTTACATTCTTATATTATGAAGAGATGAAGGTTGATCCGAAGCATCCGGAGGATCCGGACAGGGATCGTTTTGTCCTTTCCAAAGGACATACAGCGCCGGGGCTTTATTCGGTGCTGGCGCAGAAAGGATTTTTTCCGAGGGAGGAAATGCTGACGCTGCGTAAGGTCGGCTCCCATCTTCAGGGACATCCCAGCATGAAGCATACGCCGGGCATTGATATGTCCACAGGTTCTTTGGGACAGGGCATGTCGGCGGCAGTGGGCATGGCGCTGGCGGCAGGACTGGATGGCAAAGATTACAGGGTATATTCCCTGCTTGGAGACGGTGAGATCCAGGAAGGTCAGATTTGGGAGGCGGCGATGTTTGCCGGTGCGCATCAACTGGATAATCTGTGCATCATCATTGATAATAACGGACTGCAGATCGACGGTGATATCAAAGACGTCTGCTCTCCGTATCCCATTGATAAAAAATTTGAAGCATTTAATTTTCATGTGACTGAGATGGACGCCCATGATTTTGATTCTATCCGTAAAGCATTTGCAGAGGCAAGGTCAGTGAAGGGCAAACCGACGGCAATCATCGCGCACAGCATTAAGGGCAAGGGCGTGTCCTATATGGAGAACAACGCGTCATGGCATGGCAAGGCTCCGAATGATGAAGAGTACGCGGTGGCAATGGACGAGCTTGTAAAAATAGGCGAGGAGCTTGACCGACTATAAGCATCATTTTATTCGTTTTGCAAATATTGTGCCTGCGACAGCATACAACAAAAAGCTTACGCTTTTCATTGTCAAGAATTTGCAGGTTACGGAAAGGCATGGTTATTGGTTATGTCAGAAATTAAGAAGGTCGCAACCAGAGACAGTTACGGACAGACTTTAGTGGAGCTGGGAGCGGAGAATAAGGATATTGTGGTTATGGATGCTGATCTTGCGGCAGCGACGAAGACGGCGCTGTTTGCAAAGGCGTATCCGGACAGGTTCTTTGATGCCGGTATCGCGGAGGGCAATATGGCGGGAATCGCGGCAGGACTTGCCGCAAGTGGAAAGATTCCGTTTATCAGTTCCTTTGCTATGTTCGCAACAGGACGGGCATACGAGCAGATCAGAAATTCCATCGGATATCCTCAGCTGAATGTCAAGATCTGCGCGTCTCACGCAGGAATCACTGTCGGTGAGGATGGAGCTTCCCACCAGTGTCTGGAAGACATTGCGCTGATGCGTTCGATTCCGGGGATGGTGGTTATGTGCCCCGCAGACGATATCGAAGCGAGGGCGGCGGTCAGAGCGGCAGCAGCTTATGAGGGACCGGTATATATCCGTCTCGGACGTTCGGCAGTTCCGGTAATCAATGACAGACCGGATTATAAGTTTGAGTGGGGAAAAGGAATCCTTGTAAAAGAGGGAACGGATGTGACTCTGGTGGCTACCGGTATCATGGTCAACAGTGCGATGGAAGCAGCGGAGATGCTGGAGAAGGATGGCATCAGCGCGGAAATCATAGATATTCATACCATTAAGCCGATTGACGAAGAGATTTTGTTAAAGAGTGTGAAGAAAACAGGAAAAGTGATCACTATGGAGGAACACTCTACCATTAATGGATTGGGCAGTGCGGTATGCGATGTGATCTGTGAGAAATATCCTGTAAGAGTGAAGAAACTCGGAATTGAGGATGCCTATGGGGAATCCGGTTCCGCGGCAGCATTGATGGAAAAGTACCGTCTGGATGGAAAAGGAATCTATGAGCAGGTGAAAGCGTATCTGGCGGAATTATAATGAGAATTATAACAATTAAAATCAAATATGGTAACAGCGTTAGAGCATATAGAAACTGAAATCTATATGCTCAATTTTTACTATAAAGGGGATTGTGAGAGAAAATGCGAAAATTTATTTGCAATTCCGCATATTCCATGCTACTATACATTCAAAGCATATTTTTCTATAAAGCAAATTTATCA
>CAMWKA010000052.1 GCA_947174725.1 uncultured Lachnospiraceae bacterium
TTAATAAGTTTATGAAATTTCAACTACTCAAATATAAAATCGTCGGGGGATACCATTGAAGCATCCAGTACGATATAATCATATTCGTTGATGCCGCTCGGCGTATTCTTCTGTATAATGGCGTATTCATCATTCTGGTACAGGATTACAATTTGACGAAATTCCGCATACCCCTGATTGATACAATAGACACCAATCAGTTCTCCCACCTGGCTGACCGCGTTTTCACTCATGGTATTTTCCATAAGCAGATAATCTCCGATCCTTAACTGGTTAGCATCTACATAGATTCCTTCTTCATTTTCGGCATAGACTGATACGGAAACTACTTCCGAGGACTGCTGTCCATCCTCCAGAAATGTCTTTCTCAGAAATGTTGAGTTGTTGGCATCGATCCTGTCGACACGGTAGGCTTCCGGAACTACGTTAAACTGACGGTGATCAATTGCAGAGATTGGTATTTTCAGTCCCTGTTCATTGTGGGTTACCAGTTCAATATCGATAAATCGTTCGTTACAAAAAGTTACAACAGAATTATTTAGGGAAAGATAGGCATAAAACGCATCCCCAAGCTGCTGTACTCTGATTCCTGCCCAAATGGATTCCTGCGTGGATAAAAACTTGATCTCCACATAACTCTCACCCATCAGCTCTAAAGCACGTTTTTCTTCCAGCTGAATCACCAGCGTCCAATCCTCGGAAGTGATCATCTTGAAAACATCCTGCCCCTGCTCCACCAGCGTATTATTGATCATCTGATGCTTTTCATACTGTGTGGTATCAAACATTTCCGACGTGATTCCATTTTCTGAAACATTTTCATATCCATCCGTATGATAAACCACATATCCCGCCTGAGGAGCACGATTTAACTTCACCAGATCAAGATTGATATTGGCACGGTCTCCATCCAGTTCCTTTAAAATATTCATATTAGCCAGCTTCAGGATAGAACCATCCATGGCATACAAAAAATCGTATACCTCTGAAAAATCAGATTTATCAAACGTGGAATTAAAATTGATGATATCTGTTCTTAGATTAGAAAGATCCTGATCAGATAAAGAGTTTTCTCCAAGATTATCCTGATTCAACAGATCATCCAGTGCGCCGCCCTCGTCAATAATATACAAAAGGTCGCCGGATGCAATATGTTCCCCTTCTCTGGCCAGATAATTAATAAATCCTGTATCCGCGCATTGAAATATCTGCTCCTCTCGAATGGCGATTCCCGTATAGACACTGGAAATCGCCAAAGAGCCTTCCCTCACCTGATAAGAAGAAATATCATTTCTATTGATCAGCCTAAAAAACTGGCTAATGATATAAACAGTAATAATCAGAACAATAAATAGTGCAATTGGTCTGTTGTTTATTTTTGGCTGCTTTCTTTGATTGTTCATTTTATTTGATTCAATAACTTTTTATTTGGGGCATCAAAGTGACACAATAACATCGGTACGATATTTTTCCGGCAGTTCGCTTTCATCGATTGCGATACTCATATACAACGTAACATTCATACGCTCGCTTAAAGCGGCAAATTTATCAAGCGTTTCTGAAAGCTCTTCTTTCTTTGCGGATGCGATCCGTAAGAAATTATCAAAATAAAGCTGTTCCAAATCATGATCTGTTGAAAGGATGCCGCAAACAAATCCGTAAAATTCATCCGATGTGGCAAAGTCAAACTCAGATACATCTACAAGTCTGATTTTATTATTTAACTCATACATATGTTTCGTATTCTTATCGAGATAAACAATCGTACCATTTACCTGGGTGATCTCCTGATTGGCTTTTTCCAAAAGCTTTGTTGTCTTTCCTTTTCCTTCATTTCCGATGATCAATTGAATCATGCTTCCATCCTCCGAATTTTATGTATTGGTATGTAAAAAACAAAATTTATCATAAATTATTATACAGTATTCTCACGGATAGTACAACTTATTTTTATAACAGATATAAAGTTTTCCACGCCACACAAAACCGGACTCATCTCAGGATAACATCCTCACACAACTGTTTCATAAGGTGATATAGCTGTTCTTCATTTCCAGCGCCCATGACGACACAGATATAAGGATTCATTGCGGCATCCGTAGCATACACAATAATACATTTACCGGCGGCCATGGTGCTTCCCGTTTTTCCGCCGACGATCGATATCCCTGCCGGTGAATCATAGATCTCCGACAAAAACTTATTGGTAGTTGTGATATCCCTGCGGCTTGGTGTACCGTCAGCCAAAGTATATTCCACAGTATAAGAGGTGGTATTAATGATCTGTTGAAAAATATCATACTCCGCTGCGGCGTTAAAGATCAGATAAAGATCATATGCTGTTGTATAATGTTCTTCATGGGACAATCCATGGGGATTCACAAAATGCGTATTGGTCGCGCCAAGCTGAAGCGCCCGCGTATTCATCATTTCCACGAATGCTTCTTCGGACCCGGCCACATGCTGGGCCAGCGCCAGCGCTGCGTCATTAGCGGAATAGACTAACATCGTATAAAGGAGATTCTGCACTGTGATCCGGTCTCCTGTCTTGAGGTTAAAGAGCTGCACCCCATCTTCATAGATGGTCACGTCGCCAACCAGCACAACATCATCCATATTGCAGTTTTCCATAACAAGTAAAGCGGTCATGACTTTTGTCAAAGATGCCGGATTAAGACGTTCATTGGCCTGGTAAGAATACAGTACCTCCTGTTGATTGATATCATAGATGCAGGCGGCATTCAGTCCGTCTACAACCGCCGTACTGTCATCCGTAATATCGTTTGCCGTTGCGCAAAGATCAGATGCAAACAAGGGGATCTGCGTTTGGGCTTCATTTGCTTCTATGGAAAAATTGTCATTGGCCTGCAATGTTCCGTAAGGAAGCGGAATCTCTTCGGAAGCACAGGCAGACAGGAAAAAAAGCGTCAGTAGAGCCAAAAATAATGCAATGGATTTTTTAAAATGTCTATTTATATTCACGCCACTCAAATTCTCCTCTTTCCAGGGATTTTATCAACAACTCTGCGGATGCCAGATTCGTCGCCAGCGGAATATTATGCATGTCACATAATCTGACAAGATTGTTCACATCCAGTTCATGGGACTTTGGTGTCAACGGATCACGCAGAAATATGACCAGATCGATCTGGTTATGTTCGATCTGCACGCCGATCTGCTGTTCTCCGCCCAGATGTCCGGCAAGATATTTATGAATCGTAAGATTGGTCACTTCTTCAATCAGACGTCCTGTAGTGCCGGTTGCATATAACATATGCTTGCTTAAGATACCCCGGTAAGCAATGCAAAAATTCTGCATCAGTTTTTTCTTTGCATCATGCGCAATCAACGCAATATTCATGCTGATATCCCCCTGTCTTTCCCTGCTCCGTGTTCTTGATAGAGTTTCATGTATATGACAGATCAAAGACTGATCAAATCATCCTCTTTTCCACTGCTTGTCCGTCTGCGGTTTCCACGCTGCAATTCGATATTTAAGACAAATCCCATTCCCATATACAAACTGACCAGCGAGGTCAATCCATAACTGACAAATGGCAGTGGTATTCCGGTATTTGGAAGGATCCCAGTTGTAACCGAAATGTTGATAAAGCTTTGAAAACATACGATCGAACCCACTCCGCTGCAGATTACGGCGCCCGCGATATCATCTGCCCGCATAGCGGCCAGATAGCATCTTGCGGTGATCGCCATCAAAAGTACTATGACAGCGCAGCTCCCAACAAATCCCATCTCCTCTCCGATGATGGCAAAGATAAAATCAGTCTGCGGTTCGGAAATATAGTTTCCGTTCTTCACGGATCCCACTTCGTTATTATTCAGACCCTTTCCCCACAGTTGTCCCGATCCTATGGCGGTAATCGAATTTTGCTGCTGATATGCGGTGGTCAGGGAATATTTTTCAGGATTCAACCAGGCATAAATACGTTCCTGCTGATACTCTTCAATCAATGTCTGATCCGGCTGCAGTACAATAAACAGAAAGATAACACCCACCGGTATCGCTACCGCAAGCAGTCCTAAAATGATCTTATAGCTTAATCCCCCCACATAAAGTACAATACAGAAAATCACTGCCACCATGATGCTGGTTGACATATCAGGCTGCTTGTAAATCAATGCCAGCGGGGGGAGCAGCAAAAGAATCATTTTCGCCAATGTGCTGAAAGTATTCAGATTATCCTTATGCTTTATTATAAACTGTGCATAAAAAAGTATCAATAGTATTTTTGCAGTTTCTGACGGTTGAAATCGAATTCCCGCGATTTCCAGCCATCTCTGGGCATTATGGGACGAGTCGCCCAACAACTGAACCAGAAGCAGTAACCCAAGATTCACTCCATAGATCAACCACTGCAGCTTCAGAATCAGATGATAATCCACACAGGCGATCGCCGCCATCAGAAATATGCCAAGGATGGCGCCGCCCATCTGCCTGGTCTGTAAGGATTCCTTGGCACTTCCGATCGCAAGGATACCTATCGTTGTCACTGCAAACAACAAGATAAGAAGTATAAAATCAAAATTTTTAATATGGTACTTTTGTGGCATTGTAATAATACTATCCTTTAATCAATATTATTTCGAACGTAACTCCAGAATAGGAATATTGGCCCGGATCGACGGGATCCTGTTGCCCCGTTCCTGATTCTTTGTTTGTGTAATCTGTATTTCTGTGCTTTCCACATCGATGCGCATATATTTTGACAATACACCGATGATGTCCTTTTTGATCATCTCGATCATTTCCGGAGAACACTCCGTCCGATCGGAGATCAGCAGTATTTTTAATCTGTCTTTCGCTACGTGGCTTGATGAATGTCTTTTGAAAAGAGATAAAAATCTATTCATAGTCTGCTCTCCTTTCTGCTATACACGATGGAAGATACCGCTGAATCTGGCCCATAAAGTAATGCTCTTGTCAAATTCCATCAGCGGAATTTCTTCCCCGGTGACACGCTTTGAAATGTTCAAATACGCCTTGCCTGCCTGTGTAGCGCTGCCGACAAGCGGTTCTCCCTGATTGGTGGAGATCACGACATTCTCATCATCCGGAACGGCTCCGATCAACGGGATCGCCAGGATATCAATAACATCATCAATCGTCATCATTTCGCCGCGCCGGATCATATCATGTCTGAGACGGTTGATCACAAGCTCAATTTTTTCAAATTCATTAGCCTCTAACAGTCCGATGATACGGTCTGCATCCCGGATGGCAGACACCTCCGGCGTCGTAACGACCAGTGCCCGATCCGCTCCTGCAATGGCATTTTTGAATCCCTGTTCAATCCCTGCGGGACAGTCTAAAAGGATATAATCAAACTGCTCCTTCAGTTCCTGGATCAGTTTTTTCATCTGTTCCGGTGATACAGCGCTTTTATCTTTCGTCTGTGCCGAAGGCAGAAGATAAAGCGATGGATAACGCTTATCTTTGATCAGTGCCTGTTTGATGCGGCAGTTTCCTTCAATCACATCGACAAGATTATAGACGATGCGGTTTTCCAGTCCCATAACAACATCAAGATTCCTAAGTCCGATATCCGTGTCAATAAGGACAACGCTTTTTCCCAAGGACGCCAGTCCCGTTCCTACATTTGCGGTGGTAGTTGTCTTACCGACTCCGCCTTTCCCTGATGTAATGACAATTACTTCACTCATTTGGTTTCCCTCCAAAATTAATAATTGTCCCCTAAAACATGATTACATTGGTAATCTGATTACATCAGTAATCTGCTTACAGCCAATGGATTATTCTGTAATCCGTTTTAGTAATTCTTTGGTGTAAGGCTCTATGTTAATTTTATCATTAGATGCATAAGCAATCTGGGGCAATAACTTTGGTTTGATCCCCCAGCGGGGCTTTTTCGCAGGCTGATAGCAAAGACGACCGATCCTGAGTTCTTCCGGCGCCATTTCCATAGCAAGGATCACCTGCTTAAAAGCTTCATTCGGTATTTCCTCCTTTTTTTCTTCCGGCTGTGGCTGCCCTTTGGGGCTCTCTGAAAACTTGAGTCCGGCATACGCCTCCCCATACAAACCGCCGAAGATAAAGATGCTTTTTTCGGATATGATCGTACATCCCGGATGAACATCGCCTATGACGATCACATCTTTTTCGGAATCTATAAATTCCTGATTGATCACGGAATTTCTGATCAGACAGACATCATTTTTCTTATATTCTTCCGCTACAACACGGATGCAATGCTGGAAAGAATCCGCTTCCTTAGAATGATCTACAAGACAGATGATATTAATATCCGTACATTCAGTGATAATATCACAGAAATGATCCTGCTCCTCTTCCGTCAGGTCTTTCCCTTCAAAGGACAGCGCCATCTTCGCATTCCCGAAAAATTTCCGCCCATCGATCAGCTTTTGACGCAGCGCCTCTTCCAGCTCCTCCATGCCGCACTCCGCATCCATGATGATCCTAAGACCGTTATTGGAACTTTTTAATTTGATTAAGTGATTCATAATCGTCCTTTCCGCCGTTAATCAGTTGTCGTGCTGCCTCCGACTGCCTCCGATGCTTCGCCGTTGATCAATTCCGTATGATCCATCAGATTAAAATAATAGGTAAATACATCTTTTCCCAGCTGTGCCGCGTAATCGGAGGAATAACCGTGGGCGATACGTACCGCAATCGCGATCTCCGGCGCGTTATAGGGCGCGTAACCAACAAACAATGCATGGTTAGGTTTATTTTCTGCTTCCTGTGCCGTTCCTGTTTTGCCGGCGCAGAGCACGCCAAAGTCATTAAAATATGACTTGCGTTCTATCACTCTGCGCATACCGGTGTGGATCGCGTTCCACAGATTGCTGCTTAGGCTCACGTAATTTCGGACATTTGGCGTATAACTGCGCAGCACTTCTCCCCGTGAATTTTGTACGGATTTGATCAGACTCAACTGATATACCGTACCACTGTTGGCAATCGTCGTTACATATCTCGCGAGTCCGACCGTCGTATAGTTATGGTTGCCTTGGCCGATCGCCGACGGTACGGGATACTGCGTCGATACCTGCGGTTCGGATTCGGCAATCTCCACCCCGGACTTTTCGCTAAATCCAAACATATCCGCATACTTGTAAATCCGTTCCATACCGACGCTGTCATTATAGCCTGTTCCGCTGTTTGCAAGGCGGTAGCCTACCTCATAGAAAAAGATATTACAGGAATTTTCAATCGCTCCAGTCACGGCAAGCGATCCATGTATGCCGGTACATCTTGGTGGGGTAGTTCCGGCCAGCTTGTCCTCAAATACCCCCTGACAAGTAATCGTTTCACCAAGCGTAATCACCCCTTCTTCTACGCCCGCCACGGCAGAGAGCATCTTAAAGGTAGATCCCGGTGCGGTACGCTGCTGTGTAGCATAATTCCAAAGCGGCCTCGACATGTCATTGTTCAGTGCTGCCAAATAAGCGGAATCCGCGTTATTGGCAAGCCGGTTATTGTCATAACCCGGATAAGATACCAAAGCAAGCACCTCTCCGGTATTGGGATTTGTGACAACACAGGAACCGGAACACGGCTCCAGTCCCAATTGTGCCGGTGTAATATCCAAATTGGAAATCAGGGATACCATAAAGCTATAAGACGATACCTGCCCCGATATCAGCCGGTTGATCCTTGACTGGTCGATCTGAATGATATCCTGTTCCCAAAGCAGCAGACATACCTGTTTTCCGTTGATATTGTCATTCAGAAGCATATATCGGTACAGCCTTTTGGAGAAATCAATATTATTGGCAAGATGTTCTATAATATAATCTATCATCGCCGCATAGATCTCCGAAGAGTCGGAATACTGGTTCTCCAAATGCAGCTTGCTGATATCGATCCAGTTTTTGGAGATGGCATAGGTCAGGAATTCCTTGATACTGATGGATTCCTCCGTTTTCCATCTTTGATAGACCGTATCTGTCTGATCAACTGCTTCCATATTCAGTACGCCATAATTATTGGAAGAAAGCATGGAGATGATAAAGCTTTCATAGACCTGATATTCTTTGCTCAGATCCCGGTAAGCGGTATCACTTTCCATCATCTGCCTTCTAAGTTCAGTAAATACACTTTCCTGCTTACTTAAGAATGCCTGATAAACGGCTTTTTCCGTTTCACCCGCATAATCTTTGGAAAGATGGTTGATATCTATCACATTATTATTAAACAGCGCGTAGTAAACATCATAGATCGGGATCTGTACATTACGTCCGGTCTGTTCCACTTCTTTTTCATTCACGATGCGGCTCACCAGGATCCCGGCGATCTTCTGCTCTAATAAATTGTAGATTGCGATCTGAAGTTCACTGTCTATCGTCAGATAGATATCGTTGCCGGCAATTGGCGGTATCGCATTCTGCACCTCTATGATCCTGCCAAACTTATCCACGTAGACGGTTTCGGAACCCTTTGTACCCTGCAGTTCATTTTCCATGGAATATTCTATTCCTGTCTTCCCCACAATGTCAGTCAGAGAATAATTAGGATTCTCCAAGGACAGCGAATCATATTCTTCCTGTGAGATCCTTCCGGTATAACCGATGATCGGTGCAAAATAAATACTGTTATTGTACCGGCGGAGCGTCTCCTCCTCAATGGCAACGCCCTGCAGAATATCACTGTTTTCCATAATGACGGCAACCGTCTTTTCGCTGACATCTGTTGCCACCTCAGTGGAAATATATTTTTGGAAGGCATTTAAACTCAGATTATATCTGATATTGATGATCTTTAAGATCTCTTCATTGGTATAACCCATGCCCATGACGAATGCAGTCTGCTTGCCTTCTTCGTCGGTAAAATAACCTCCGATTCCAAATTTATTCTCTCCGGCAAGATATGTAATGACATCATCCGGCGTCGCAGTCTTTTCCGGATAGGTAAGCTCCTGTATCGTCTTTCTGCCGTAAACATCCGCCAGAAAACGAAGCAGCGTATTCCCCTCCACTGCATATCGGAAGTTGCCATTCTCATCCAGATATATTTTAAAATCACTGATGATCTCATCACCGCTGTCTTCAATCAAATGTATCATATTATAAATGATCTTAT
>CAMWKA010000053.1 GCA_947174725.1 uncultured Lachnospiraceae bacterium
ATAATGATATCAAAATAATATCACATCGAAGGCAGGACTGGGACTTCGGAAGGGAAGGGGACTATGAAAAAGGAATCTAATGAAAGTAATTCAGGAACCGTGAAAGAACGGGAGATCAGTAAAGCAAACGGCGGGATCGCGCTGTTGGGGATCATCTTAGGAGCCGTACTGTCCATTGCAGGGATGGTTCTGGGAGGCAGCAGGGGAATGGGGATCATGGTTGTGGCATGTCTTTTACTGCTTGCGGTATTTTGCGTGATGGTCTGCGGGTTGAAAGTCCTCCATCCTAACGAGGCGGCAGTATATACCCTGTTTGGAAAATATTACGGAACAATCAAAAATGCAGGATTTTATTTTATTAATCCTTTTGCGGTAAGCTACAATCCTTCCGCAAAATCCGTCGTTGGGGAGATGGTGGATGCTTATATGAAATCGAGCCGTGAAGGGGCAGGCGGCAATGGTGATAGTGCTGTTTCAAGCTATGATAAAAAGATTTCAACTAAAACCATGACACTCAGCAACCGCAAGCAGAAGGTCAATGACGCATTGGGTAATCCCGTGATCATCGGGGCGGTGGTCATCTGGAAGGTGATCGATCCGACGAAAGCGGTATTTAATGTGGAGAATTATAAGGTTTATCTTTCCATACAATGCGATACGATCATCCGAAATAATGCGCGGCTTTATCCCTATGACACCATGGAGGAGGATACGGATGAAAAGACGCTCCGCGGCAGCAGTCAGGAGATTGCGGATAAGATGAAGATGGAACTGCAGGAGAGGGTTGAGGAAGCCGGGATTGAGATCAAGGAAGTGCGGATTACCCATCTTGCCTACGCTGAGGAGATTGCCGCTGCGATGCTTCAGAAGCAGCAGGCGGTGGCGATCATTGCGGCGCGGCAGAAGATCGTGGAGGGCGCGGTCGGTATGGTAAGGATGGCGTTGGAGCAGTTGGGAGAAGAGGAGATCGTGATGCTTGATGAGGATCGTAAGGCTGCCATGGTCAGCAATCTGATGGTGGTACTGTGTGGTAATAAGGATGCGATGCCGATCATTAACAGCGGCAGTATTTATTAGTCGGAAAGTAGGGATTTCATGCAGGAAAAGTCAGCACAGTACAGTGCAGCAAATATCAATGAAATGACAGCTGAAGAACAACGCCTTAGGGAACGTCTTGCCAAGCTTGATGAGTTGGAAGCGGCGATTGCCAGCAAAGAGAAAGAACTGATCCGGCGTCAGAAGAATGTGAAAGAGATGGAGAAAGCCAAGAAGCAGATCCTGCTTCGGCTTTCGCCAAATCTGTGGGAGGAACTGGCAAAATGGGCGGAGGACGATTTCCGTTCCGTCAATGGGCAGATAGAATATCTGCTGGCGGATTGCGTGCGGAAACACCGGAAATAGAAAATATTTGAAAATTTTAAAAATATTTAAAAATATTTGAAAATATTTTTAACTTTAATCGTTATATATAGTAAAGCGATGAAAAACAAAGTATAATGCAGTCTGGTTGTTTGAAAAAACAGGTTAGGCAATTGCAAAACACTATTTATGCGAAATTTCGTTGTACAACACAGATATATCATCGCAGGGCACGCTTTCGCTGCGCGCGCTACGCAGCGGCACTAGGATGCCAAAATACGGCATCTAAGTGCCGGCGAGCGCACAAGCGCCCTGCGTATGATATGATCTGTATTGTACAACTAATGATAGGCAATCGGTAGTTATGCAACTGCTTGAGAAGAAGAAAAATATGGAAAGGAACAGAATGAGCGCATTAATAGAAATTCACGACATGCATAAAATCTATAATCCTGGCGAAAACGAAGTCAGGGCGTTGGATGGGATCGATCTTTCCATTGACCGCAATGAATTTGTGGCGATCATCGGACAGTCCGGTTCCGGTAAATCCACACTGATGAATATGTTGGGCTGCCTGGATGTGCCGACAAGCGGGCAGTACATATTGAACGGAGAAGATGTATCTGATCTTACGGATAATGAATTGTCGGATATCAGAAATAAGGAGATCGGTTTTATCTTTCAGGGGTTTAATCTGATTGCCACACTGACGGCATTTGAGAATGTGGAACTGCCGCTGATCTACCGCGGCGTTTCGGGCAGGGAGCGGGAAGACCTTTCGGTCGCCGCCTTGGAAAAGGTTGGTCTGAGTAATCGTATGGATCATAAACCTTCTGAAATGTCCGGCGGACAGCAGCAGCGTGTGGCGATCGCGAGAGCCATTGCGCAGGCGCCGCCTATCATATTGGCGGATGAACCTACCGGTAATCTGGATTCCGGTTCCAGTGAAGAGATCCTTGGGATTCTGAAAAATCTTCATAAAGAGGGACGTACCGTCATTATCATTACGCATGACAATGATATTGCCAGACGGGCGGACAGGGTTATCAAGATCCGCGACGGCAGGATAGAGTCGGATAGCGGAAAGAAAGAAATAGAAAGTTAAAAACAGCTGGAGAAAAAAAGGAGAGGAAGCAGTCATGGCAGAAAAGAAGAAAAGACGGAAAAAGAAAAAGATTGGGAAATGGATCGTTTTGGGAGTGATCGCAGTCATCGTCATCGGCTCCATCGTGTTAAATTCCATGTCGGGAGGCACGGCGCCGGAGATCGTTACCAGTGCGACTGTCAGCAGCGGATCGATCACCGCTACCATCGGAACGAGCGGCGTTGTGAATAGCGAGACGTCAAGGACTTATTACGCAGATACTACATTAAAGATTTCTTCGGTAAATGTTCAGGAAGGCGATATGGTTTCGGCAGGAGATCTGTTGATTGAATTTGACGAGGATGATATCATGCTTGCCATTGCAGAGACAACCATGTCTTTTGATGTAGACAATTCTTCCTATCTTGCAAGAGTGCAGAACAATCAGGAGCACCGCGCCACATATAATCAGGCGGTTGCTGATGTGGCAAATTATGAAGCGTTGATCGAGACACAGGAGCAGTACATCGACGGTCTGAAAGACGGCATTGAAGCGGAGCGTCAGGAACGTCAGGAGGCGATTCTGTATGAGAGCGAAAGCCTGAATATTACGAATCTGTCTTATCAGCGGGAGATCAGCAAACTGCAGGGACAGATGGATGCCGGTAATGCAAACGATATCAGGGATCAGATCAATTATTACGAGAGAGAGATCATGTCCAATAATATGCGTCTGCAGCAGCTGCAGACGGAAAGTACGCTGCTGCAGAATTTTGAAGCGGCGGACAATAAGGATGAACTTTTGGAGATCGCGCAAAAGGACCTGCAGGAGATGCAGACGGAACTGAGCAGGGCGCAGGCAGAACGTGATGCCGCGGAAAATGCCATTTTAAATAATAATGAGGTGGTGTCTCTGAATACCGGCAATGAGCTTTTAAATCTTCAGACGACAGATAAACTACAGCGTCTGGAGACGGCATTGGACGGCATTACCGCAGACTTTGACGGTGTTGTTACCAGCATCAGCGTAACGGAGGGAGCCCGCGTGGGAGAAGGGACGGTTCTCATTACAGTGGAGTCCAGTGAGGAAGTGGTGGTACGTTTTGGCGCAAGCAAATATGATCTGGAGGATCTGGCGGTAGGGCAGCAGGCAGTTGTGACGATCACAGGCAATGAGTATGAGGGTGAGCTGACCCATATCGACCATATGGCGACGACCAATGCTTCCGGTTCCTCTATGGTTATGGCAGAGGTTACCATATTAAATCCTGATGACAGGGTTTATCTTGGAGTTGATGGCAAGGTGAAGATCACGACAGCGACGGAAGAAAATGCCCTTCTGGTACCGGTAGAGGCGGTTAACACTGACCGGACAGGGGACTTCTGCTATGTGGTCGAAGACGGTATTGCAAGGATGCGTTATGTCACCACAGGAATCTCTTCCAGTACGGAGATCCAGATCCTGGAGGGACTACAGGAAGGCGAGGAAGTGATTACGATGGTTTCCGGTACATTGGCGGACGGCGTTCCGGTAGTTACAATGAATTATGATATGATGGGCATGGAGAACTAAGATTGAAAAATCAAAGAGTTTTTCAAAACCGAATAAATTCGCTTTGCAATTATTGTGCCTGCGGCAGCATACAACAAAAAGCTTACGCTTTTCGTTGTCAAGAATCGCAGGCTGTGGAAAGGCATGGTTATTAGTATGGCACAATTAGTCGAATATGTAAAATTGGCATTGATGAACATCCGCTCCAATAAGGTGCGTACCTTTCTGACGATGCTTGGAATCATCATTGGTGTCTCTTCCGTGATTCTGATCATATCGGTGGGCAATGGGATCAAGGCGGAGATCAACGGGACGCTTAGTGATATTGCCGGAGGGCAGATCTATATCCGTTCGGTGCAGAATTCGGATGACAATGAATTTATTGATTTTACATTTGAAGATATGGATGTACTGCAGGAAAAGGTAGAGGGGATCAACGGCATCACGCCGGTGTGGAGCACGTATGGTGATGCTACGGGCAGCAAGGGGACGTTTACCGCATACACTTATATGGGTAATGAGAGTATGGAAAATTATTTCAAGGATCCGATGCTGTATGGAAGATATTTTACAAGAGAAGAAGTGGACGACTCCAAGGCGGTATGTGTGCTGCGGGAGCAGAGTGCGGTGAACCTGTTTGGAACGGCGGATGTGGTCGGCATGACATTTGAGCTGACGTTGTATGATCAGGTCAGGGATTTTACGATCGTCGGCGTTAGGAAAGACAACCAGTCCGCCATGTATAATATGATGTATTATATGGATGATGTGGAACTGGAAATGCCGTTGACGACATATTACCAGATGCTCGGATGGGATACGGAGCTGCGTTTTCAAGGATTCTATATCTTTAGCGATATGCTTGCCGATACGAACCGGATAACTACTCAGGTATTATCCATTCTGGAGGCAAGACATAACTGCCGGGGCGATAACAGGATCCAGGTAGAGGACTTTAATTCCGCAATGGAGGAAGTCAACAGTGTGCTTGACATGATCACGGTCTTTGTCGTGTTTGTCGCGGGGATATCCCTGCTGGTGGGCGGCATCGGCGTTATGACGATTATGCTGGTATCCGTTACAGAGCGTACCAGGGAGATCGGTATCAGAAAGGCATTGGGAGCTAAGACGGGTTCCATCATGTTCCAGTTCCTGTGCGAATCGGCAATCATTACTCTGATTGCGGGAATCATAGGAATCCTGATTGGATATTTTGGCGCAGTCGGGGTTGGAAAGCTGATCGGATTTAATGCGATGGTTTCCAGTTCAACAATATTGGGTGCAAGTCTTTTTTCTTCCGCCGTGGGAATCTTCTTTGGTATTTATCCGGCAAGGCATGCGGCAAAATTAAGCCCCATTGAAGCGCTACGGCATGAGTAAAGAGAGAAAACTGAAAGTCGAAACATTAAATGTGAAATCTTAAAATATAGGAATTGCGAATATGCTGCAATTAGGAATTGCGCATACGCGCAATTCCTGTTATTATATTATAGATTATTTATGCTTGTGGCAGCCGGATGGAATGAATCATAAGCATTTAGCTGTTATAGGCGCATCTGATCAATGATCAAGAATATAGATGAGCAGGAATAGAAATGATGGAAGATAAGGATTCAATAAAAGAATATGATGATACAATTGAAAAAAATAAGGAAGTGACGCTGGATGTCCATATGAGCGCAGGGATCTTGTATGATTATATGTTAAATCATTCCTATTCCGGCGCCTCCGGAATCTTGGGGACATGCTTTGGCTTTTTGGGCATCGTGGCATTTGCCAGAACACACTTCCCGTTATACTTGATTATGGGGATTTTGCTGATCTTTTATCTGCCGGTTCATCTGAGGTACAGAGCTGCTGTGCAGATGCAGATGACAGAGGCATTTAAGAAGCCGCTGCATTATGTTGTTAATCAGGAGGGGATCAGCGTATCTCAGGGAGAACAGACAGAGTGTGTTTCCTGGGAACAGTGTCTGAAGGCGGTATCTACAAGAAAAAGTATCGTCGTATATACCGGAAAACAGAACGCGACGATCTTTCCACGGGCAGATCTGGGAGAGTATACGGCCGCGCTGATCGCGGTGATTGTGGAAAATATGGATCCCAAACGGGTGAAGATCAGATACTAGATTGAAAAATAAGGGTAAGGATAGGATATGGTGATAGAGACGGCGACAAGGGAAGAGACACTGGCGTTTGGGGTAAAGATCGGTGAACAGGCGCTTCCCGGCACGGTGATCTGTGTAGACGGGGATCTTGGCGTAGGAAAGACGGTGTTGGCGCAGGGGATCGCAAAAGGACTGGGTGTAACGGAGCAGGTGGTCTCGCCGACGTTTACGATCATACAGGAATACCGGGATGGGAGACTTCCTTTTTATCATTTTGACGTCTATCGGATAGAAGATCCTGATGAAATGTACGAGGTTGGTTTTGAGGATTATTTTTATGGTGATGGCGTCTGTATGATTGAATGGGCGGAGTTGATCCGGGAACTGCTTCCGGAAGGACATGTTCATATTACGATCGAGAAACAAATAGATCAAGGAGCCGACTATAGAAGGATCAAGGCAGAGGGACTTGCGGAATGAAAATGATAGCATTGGACAGTTCGGGACTGGTGGCGAGCGCTGCCATCGTGCAGGATGGAGAACTGGTCGGAGAATATACGATCAATCATAAAAAGACACATTCGCAAACGCTTCTTCCTATGCTGGAAGAATTGAAAAATATGACGGAACTGGAGCTGGATACCGTGGACGCCATTGCGGTGGCGGGGGGACCCGGTTCTTTTACCGGGCTTAGGATCGGCTCTGCAACGGCAAAGGGACTGGCGTGGACCATGGATGTGCCGGTCATTTCCGTACCGACCACGGATGCCATGGCGTATCATTTTTACGGATCGGACAAGCTGATCTGTCCGATCATGGATGCAAGGCGCAGTCAGGTGTATTGCGGGATCTATACCTTTGAGCGGACGCAGGATGAGCAGGTACGGGATGCGCAGTCAGCAAAGGACCAGACGGGAGGCAGAGTCTGTTATCAGTTACGGGTGATTCAGGAGGCCAGCGCGGTTGCGGTGGAAGAGCTGATTGAACGGCTGAACAAAATGAAACAGGAAGTGGTTTTTTTAGGGGACGGCGTTCCTGTTTATCAGAATAAGATCACAGAGGGAATCACGGTTCCGTTTTCTTTTGCCCCGCCGCACTGTAACAGACAGCGGGCCGCCAACGTCGCTGTGCTTGGAGCGGTATATTTTGCGGAAGGGAAGGTTCAGAAAGCGGCGGAGCATGCTCCGGAGTATTTGCGGCTTTCCCAGGCGGAAAGGGAACGTATGGAAGCGGAGCAGGGAGTGAAGACGTCATGCTGATACGACAGATGCAGGCAGACGATCTGGAACAGGCAGCAGCATTGGAGGCACAGAATTTCAGCCGCCCGTGGAGTAAGGAAGCATTTGCTGATGCATTGGAAAAAGACTATTATCAATATCTGGTAGCGGTAGATGAGAAAAGTCAGCGTGTATTTGGTATGTGCGGCTTGATCCGCACGTTGGAGGAAGGCGGGATCACCAACGTTGTAGTCAGCGAGAATGTGAGAAATCAGGGAATCGGATACAGGATGCTGACGGAACTGATGCGGAGGGCAGAAGAGGAAGGCGTGCGGGAATACACTTTGGAAGTAAGAAAGAGCAATGCGCCGGCAATCGCCTTATACCGGAAGCTGGGATTTGTGGAGGAAGGCATACGACCTTCCTTCTATGATATGCCGGTGGAGGATGCCGTGATCATGCGGAAGCTATTGTGATAAAGTGGCAACGCTGACACATATTACCGCTAGGATTGACAAAGAGAAGGAATTATAATAAATACGTAGTGGTTTACATTGGAAACGGCTGCAAATGGGCAGTTTTTGTTTAGGAGGAGAAAATATGCGTATTTATTCAGATGAAACGAAAAATGAATTGCTGCGTGTAAAGTGTAATGCTTGTGGCAGGGAACTTCCTGTGGAAAATGGCATTGTTAAAGAAGGTTTGTGTTCCTGTCTGGAAAAATTTGGTTATTTTTCCAATAAGGACGGACAGATTCATCGTTTTGATCTATGCGAGTTCTGTTATGATGAAATGATAAAAAAATTTAATATTCCTGTTGAGATTGAAGAATCTAATGAAATAGTGTAAAATGATAAAAGCGGAAATTAGATAAGGAAATCAGAAAGTTATGTTAGACGTATGTCTCTTAGGAACCAGTGGGATGATGCCGCTGCCGGGACGCTGGCTGACAGCGATGATGGCCAGATATAATGGAAAGAGCATATTGATCGACTGCGGTGAGGGGACGCAGATTGCCATGAAAGAGAAAGGCTGGAGCCCTAACCCCATCGATGTGATATGTTTTACCCATTATCATGCGGATCATATCAGTGGACTTCCGGGGATGCTGTTGACAATGGGAAATGCTGAACGAAAGGAACCGCTGCTTCTGATCGGTCCTAAGGGACTGTCGCGAGTGGTGGATTCTTTGCGTGTGATCGCACCGGAATTGCCGTTTGCGATCAGATACAGGGAATTGAAGGATGTTGAAGAAAAGATTGAAATGGATGGATTTTATATTCAGGCTTTTAAGGTCAATCATAACATTGTCTGTTATGGATACAGCATCATTGTAGAGCGTAAAGGAAGATTTGATGCGGCGCGGGCAAAGGAGATGGGGATACCGCTGCCATTCTGGAACCGTCTGCAGCATGGGGAGACGATCACGGATGGAGAGCGTACTTATACGCCGGATATGGTTATGGGACCGGATCGTCGTGGACTCAAAGTTACCTATTGTACGGATTCCAGACCGACGGAAAGTATCGTACGTCATGCGGATGGGGCGGATCTGTTCATCTGTGAGGGGATGTACGGAGAGACGGATAAGCTGGATAAGGCGAAAGCTTATAAGCACATGACATTTTATGAGGCTGCAGATATGGCGAGGCGGGCGGAAGTTAAGGAACTGTGGCTGACACATTACAGTCCGGCGCTGATACGACCGGAGCCATACAT
>CAMWKA010000054.1 GCA_947174725.1 uncultured Lachnospiraceae bacterium
CGAACGCGGTATTACGATTTTATCCAAAAATACAGCCGTTACCTATAAAAATACAAAGATCAATATTATCGACACACCGGGACATGCTGATTTCGGCGGCGAAGTGGAACGTGTGCTGAAAATGGTCAATGGCGTCGTCCTTGTGGTAGATGCCTTTGAAGGATCCATGCCACAGACCAAATTTGTGTTGCGCAAGGCTCTGGAATTGAAGCTGCCTGTCATTGTCTGCATCAATAAGATCGACCGTCCGGAAGCGCGCCCCGACGAAGTCATTGATGAGGTATTGGAATTATTTATCGAGCTGGACGCGAACGACGAACAGCTTGACTGCCCTTTCATCTTTGCTTCCGCAAGGGAGGGAACCGCTTCCCTTGATCCGAAAACCCCCGGCAAGGATATGGTGCCTTTGTTTGAAACAATTCTTGACTATATCCCTGCCCCGACAGGAGATCCTGACGCGGGCACACAGATTTTGATCAGCACCATTGATTATAACGAATATGTAGGCCGGATCGGTATTGGCAAGGTGGATAACGGAAGCGTCTGCGTTAATCAGGAAGTCGTTATTGTCAACGCCCATGATCCCGAAAAATCAAAAAAAGTAAAGGTCAGCCGGCTCTATGAGTTTGACGGTCTGGAAAAAACTGCTGTGGAAAAATCAGAAATCGGCTCCATCGTTGCTATCTCAGGCATTGCGGACATCCATATCGGAGATACGCTCTGCGCACCGGAGCATCCGGTGCCGATTCCTTTCCATAAGATCTCCGAGCCCACCATTGCGATGAACTTTATCGTCAATGATTCTCCCTTTGCGGGACAGGAAGGAAAATATGTTACCAGCCGCCATCTGCGCGACCGCCTATTCCGTGAGTTAAACACCGATGTCAGCCTCCGCGTGGAAGAAACAGATACGACGGAAGCCTTTAAGGTATCCGGCCGCGGCGAGCTCCACCTTTCTGTTTTAATTGAAAATATGCGCCGCGAAGGGTATGAATTTGCCGTCAGCAAAGCAGAGGTCCTGTACCACTATGATGAGGAAGGTCATAAACTGGAACCGATGGAACTTGCCTACGTGGATGTACCCGAAGAATTTTCCGGCAGCGTGATCGATAAGCTGAGCCAGCGTAAAGGCGAGCTGCAAAATATGGGCGCCGCCAATGGCGGATATACCCGTCTGGAATTTATCATTCCCTCCAGAGGACTGATCGGCTACCGCGGAGAGTTTATGACTGACACGAAAGGAAACGGTATTTTAAATACGGTATTTAACGGATACGCACCATTTAAGGGTGAAATCAGCTACCGCAAGCAGGGGTCCCTGATCGCCTTTGAATCCGGAGAATCCGTCACCTATGGTTTATTTAACGCACAGGAACGGGGTACCCTTTTCATTGGTCCCGGCGAACGTGTCTATGCAGGGATGGTAATCGGAGAAAATCCCAAACAGGAAGATATTGAGTTGAATGTCTGCAAGAAAAAACAGTTGACAAATACCCGAGCCTCCGGTTCCGATGACGCCTTAAAGCTGACACCGCCTAAGCTCATGAGTCTGGAACAGTGTCTGGAATTTATCGGAACGGATGAACTTTTGGAAGTGACGCCAAAGCATCTGCGCATACGCAAGAAAATTTTAGATCCTACACAACGCAAGCGTGCGGCAATCAGCGCAGCTGCGAAAAATCAGTAAATTGCTGAAATCTGATGGCTGCCGCCAAGTGAAATCCTATATAGCGGCAGCCATATATTGTCATTCATCAGATCTCGCAGATCCATCCTTCCGGTGCTTTGATCCTGCCCATCTGGATTCCGGTCAGCGTATCATACAGTTTCTGGGTAACCGGTCCCATCTGGTCCATACCGCTGGGGAAACAGATCTCATTACCATGATCAACGATCTTTCCGACCGGTGAGATCACTGCAGCCGTTCCACACAGGCCGCATTCCGCAAAGTCTTTTACCTCTTCAAATGTAACCTCTCTCTCTTCCGCTTCCAGTCCAAGATATTCCTTGGCTACGACCATCAGAGACCGTCTTGTAATGGATGGCAGGATACTCGGTGATTTCGGAGTCACAACCTTATTGTCTTTGGTCACGAACAGGAAATTAGCTCCGCCCGTTTCCTCCACTTTGGTACGTGTTGCCGCATCCAGATACATATTTTCATCAAATCCATTCTTATGTGCCGTTACGATGGCATGAAGACTCATGGCATAATTCAGTCCGGCCTTGATATGTCCTGTTCCATGGGGTGCCGCGCGGTCAAAATCACTGACGCATAAAGTAAGAGGTTTTGCACCGCCCTTGAAATAAGGTCCCACAGGGGTAACAAAGATTCTGAACTGATATTCATCCGCCGGTTTTACACCGATGACCGGATTGCTGCCGAACATATACGGTCTGATATATAAGGTAGCGCCTGATCCATAAGGCGGTACATAGGCTTCATTTGCCTTTACAACCTTTTTTACCGCATCCAGAAATCTCTCCACCGGAAACGGCGGCATTTCCAGACGCTCTGCAGTATCATGCATCCTCTGCGCATTTAGATCGGGACGAAAGGTCACGATCCTGCCATCTTCCGTCGTATATGCCTTCAGACCTTCAAAACAGGTCTGCGCATACTGCAGCACGCCGGCACATTCATTCATGGTAATCTCTGCGTTTTGAGTCAGACAGCCGTCATCCCATGCTCCGTTCTTATAATTAGAAACATATCTCTGATCCGCCTGCACATAGCCAAATCCCAGATTCTCCCAGTCAATATTTTTCTTTTCCATTATAATCTCTCCCTTCGGTTCCGCTTTCTCTATTTGTCGTCCGATTTCGTTTTTTATCTTACATCCCCTAGTTACGCCTGTCAAGAATCTATAGCATTTTTTTTGACAGTATGCTATAATATATAGGATTACAATAAACAGCGCAAAACCGATTGTTTTCGGTTTTGCCTATGCCTCATAGAAGCAGAAAGGCTCGTTATGATCAAAGACTACATAGAATCATTTATTAATTTTCTGAAAACAGATGTAAAAGATAAGAATGAAACCAAAGAACTGGCCGTTCTGATCCGTATTACCTGTTGCATCTTTGCTGTATATTATCTGATCACCGGCATCACCATTGCTTTTTTGCAGCATTATTATCTCAGTCTTTTCCTGATTTTTGCCATCGGGGTTTTAGTAGGCGCGTTCATCTGCACTTATGAGAATCATACCTTTATGGGGCTCGTCATCTTAAATGGCGTCCTACTGGTATTTTCCACGATACTTGCTTTGTATGTAGGTTTTGATATGGATTATCATATTCCTATTTTTCTGAATATCCTGCTGGTATATTTTAATAAATCCGATAAAATGATCCTAAAACGTATCTATGTATTTTTTATCTGCGCTTATATGATGTGTATCACACAGTTCTGCGAAGCATGGAATCACGCGCGCGTACCGGACGGATTCTCCCGCATCTTTATCCAGTCGTTGAATATGCTGGTATTCTCCATGTGCATCGGAACGGTTGCATACTGTTTCTGTAATAAGTTTAATGAAGCGGAAGAAAAACTCAGAAGGATCAATGACAATCTGGAGCGCATGGCGAATCTCGATACCCTGACCGGATTATCCAACCGCCGCCATATGAATGAGCAGATGAAGGGACTTGTTCATGAATTTAACCGTACCGGTAAAGTCTTTACGATCGCCATCGGCGATGTGGATTTCTTTAAGAAAGTCAATGATACTTACGGACACGATACCGGAGACTATGTACTTTCTACCCTTGCCAATCAATTTATCATGTTTATGCGCGGCAAAGGTCTGGTAGCCCGCTGGGGCGGCGAAGAATTTCTCTTTGTATTTGAAAATATGAATATCGAAAAAGCGTTTAAAAATATGGATGAACTCCGCAGAATCATTGAAGCGAAGCCTATGAAATTCAAAGAATACGATTTTCACGTCACCATGACCTACGGTATGGAAGAATTCAACGACCGGCTGGGTGTTGAAGCGACCATCAACCGTGCGGATGAGAAACTTTATAAAGGAAAAACCGGAGGAAGGAATCAGGTCGTTATATAACCGCGTATAACACGCGGTTATAACACATAACATTCGTTATGTGTTATGTTATGTGATATATATCAACCAATTTTTTTACGATTTCCTTTGCCCAATTTAAATATGCCGGAACCGTTGTGTCTAACAACTCTTTTATTGATTCGATATCCTGCGCGTTAAGTTCACCGATTTTACTAAATACGCTTCCTGTCGCTTTTGTGCCTCCTATGGCAATCATTGCCCGCGCGTGGTCTCCCATGGCAAAATATCTGCCGATACACAATGCTCCTGCAGTAAAATCACCGACTGCAACTGCTCCACAGGAAAGGATTCCCAGACTGATTGCTCCCATAGAAAATATACCCACGGAAAAACTGCCCGCCGATAAAATTCCCATAGAAAGGATTCCTATAGAAATCAATCCAAAAGAAAGCATTCCATAAGAGAACAGTCCTAAACTCAACAGCCCAAGCGATACGATTCCTTTCGCCTTTAGTCCGATCGCAATAACGCCTCTGGCGTTCATTCCCAACGCAACAAATCCCTTTGCATTCGCTGCAATATGCCATAAAGGCATTCCCCAGACTGTCTTTTCGCTTTTTCTTTCACGGAATGGCTTTTTGGAAGAATTCTCCGCTTCCTTTCTTCCGGCATTACTCTCTCTTTCAACCCCATCCTTTAACAGATAATCTAAGGAACAATCAAACAATTCACTCATCCGTATTAGTTTATCAGTTTCAGGGAATGTAATATCACTTTCCCACTTGCTGACTGCCTGCCGGGAGACACCAAGAAGGTTCGCGAGCTGCTCCTGTGTATAATTACTTTCTTTCCGTGATTTTGAAATTTTATCGCCCAATGTCATAATGTATCCTCCATTCTGAACAATCCGTTCATGATCATGGTATCTTATATCTCCCCATATGACCACCATCATTGAAGTTCTAAATGTAAGCTACAGGTTGCGAATTAGATTTCAAGCTTATATATCATGGAAAAACGCATTTATTCCACATGGTTTCTTTCATATTTTATAAACTGATATTCCAGATCAAAATAGGTCTCTTCCTCGCTGCTGGATGTCATCCTCCATTCGGAAGACTCATCCAGATTAGGGAAAAATGTATCCGCTTCATAGGCATGGGCAATTTTCGTCACATGCGCCGTATCGCAATACGGCAGCATCTGACGGTAAATACTCTCACCGCCAATAATATATACATCTTTAGAGTCATAAGTTTCCAAATGACGAAGCAGCTCTTCTGTAGAGTGAAGCACGACCGCTCCCTTCACCTGATAGTTCGGATCCGTTGACAAAATAATATTGGTTCGGTTCTTCAAAGGCTGCCCCTGTGGAAACGTTTCCAGAGTTTTTCTTCCAAGCACAACTACCTTGCCCGTGGTTTCCTCACGAAACATCTTATGATCTTTCGGAATACTGACAAGCAGTTGGTTCTTATTTCCAATAGCCCAATTTTCATCTACTGCAACGATCAAATTCATCTTTCTGCTGTCTCCTCATTTTATAATATTTACTAAAATCCGGTTTACATAACTCTTTATTCACTTATGCATACTCCAAAAACATCATAAATGAAATCATTTTTGGAGTATGCATAAGTGAATTTCAGGTTATGTAAACCTCATAGTTCTTTTTCCACCTTTAAATTGCGATCGGAATATTTTCCACCTGGGGTCCGGTCACGTAATTTTCTACCCTTACGTCATCCCTTGTAAACTGGTAAAAATCCTTAATTTCCGGATTCAACCAGAACTTTGGCGCGTCATAGGTGGGCCGCGTGATCAACTCCTTTACGATTTCCACATGGCGGTCATAAATATGCGCGTCTGCAATCACATGTACCAGTTCCCCCGCCTGCATATCGCATACCTGCGCCAGCATATGGAGAAGCACGGCATACTGTACCACATTCCAATTATTGGCTGCCAGCACATCCTGAGAACGCTGGTTCAGCACCGCATTGAGTGTCAGCTTCTCTTCCCCCTTCTGCTGTGTCACGTTGAAGGTCATACTATAAGCGCACGGATAAAGCGCCATCTCATGGAGATCCTGATGCACATAGATATTGGTGATAATCCTGCGGCTGAAAGGATTGTTCTTCAGGTCATAGATCACACGGTCCACCTGATCCATCATCCCTTCTTTATACTGATGCTTTACCCCAAGCTGATATCCGTAAGCCTTGCCGATAGAGCCGTTCTCATCCGCCCATTCATCCCAGATATGACTATGCAGGTCATGGATATTATTGGATTTCCTCTGCCAGATCCAAAGCATCTCGTCCGTAGCACTTTTCAAGGCAGTCTTACGAAGCGTGATCAAGGGAAATTCTTTTCTAAGGTCATAACGGTTTACGATCCCGAAACGCTTGATCGTATAAGCTAACGTCCCGTCCTCCCAATGCGGACGAACCTTTTCCCCTTCCGTACTGGTACCGTTTTCTAAAATATCCTTACACATATTTATAAATATCTGATCCGCCAGACTCATTCCTCTATTCCTCTCCCTCTCACGATCTGTTATCTGAAACCATAGGAAATCTTATCCGATCCCTAATACCCTTGTTGCAATCTGAAAATAGATCATCAGCGATAACGCGTCCACAATAGTTGTAATGAATGGGCTTGCCATAACCGCGGGATCGAAACCGATCTTCTTCGCAAGCATCGGAAGACTGCAGCCCACCAGCTTAGCGATCAGCACTGCAAGGAACAGCGTCATGCACACCGTCAGCGCCACCGCCAGCGTCACCTTGTCAAAGAACAGAATCTTTAGGAAGTTCGCCGCCGCCAGAGATATCCCACACAAAAATGCCACCCGCATTTCCTTCCAGAGCACGCGGAACATATCTTTGAACACGATCTCATTTAAAGATAATCCACGAATAATCGTAACGCTTGACTGTCCGCCCGCATTGCCGCCGGTATCCATCAGCATCGGAATATATGCCACCAGTATCGCGCAACTGCTCAGCGCATCTTCAAAGCCGGCAATAATGCTGCCCGTAAAGGTCGCAGAGATCATGAGAAGCAGCAGCCACGGCATCCTTTTCTTCCAGATTTCAAAAACGCCGGTTTTCATATATGCCTTATCTGACGGCACGATAGCCGCCATCTTTTCGATATCCTCCGTTGCCTCTTCCTGCATGATATCCACAACGTCATCGACGGTAATGATGCCTACCAGACGGTCTTCATTATCCACAACAGGCATCGAAGTAAAGTCATATTTCTGGAACTGACGCGCAACCTCCTCCTGATCCATCAGGGTATGGATCGATACCACGTTTTCATGCATGATATCCCCGATGATCTCATCCGGTTCACTAAGAAGCAGATAGCGCAATGCCACTGTTCCTTTCAGTGTCCGCTGATTATCCAACACATAACAGATATTGATCGTCTCAGAATCGATGCCGATCTTTTTGATACGCTCGATGGCCTGCTGAACCGTAATATTTTCTTTCAGATCGACATACTCCACCGTCATGACGCTTCCCGCGGAATCCTCAGGATACCGCAGCAGATGATTGATATCCCTTCTTGTCTCCGGGCTGGCGTTGGCAAGCAGTTTTTTCACGATGTTAGCGGGCATCTCCTCCAACAGGTCCGCCGCATCATCCGACATCAGATTATCAATAATATTAGCCGCTTCCTTATCGGACAGTTTCGTAATGATCGACTGCTGATTTTCCATCTCCAGATAAGAAAATACGTCCGCAGCCATTGATTTGGGCAGTATCCTGAATATTTTTAACAGCTGCTCCTCCTCAAGGCTTTCCATAAAAGAAGCAATATCCGCGTCATTCATTTCCGCCAGTTCCTGGCGGAGACGGGTATATTGCTTCGTTTCAATCAATTCTTTTAATTCTTCCATCATTATACCCATATGCCTTTCTCCCGGCTTTTAAGCATAATGCGGCATTTTCGGCTAAAATAAATGTATGTAATTCCCATCCATATGATCTCGCCGATCCATCCACCCCAAAGCCGGGTGTTTTATTTTTTGTTCATGATAAGGAACATCATCATTACTATGAATCATAAAACCACCCCGCTTTCTTTGTGAATTATTTAAGAATCCCGATCCTTTGACCATTATATTCATTATAAGGTATCACAACCACCCTTGTCAAGAAAAGTACATGGACCAAGGTCCTCTATTGCCAACCTGCCGGCACTGGCATCCTGCAGCTTCTTAATCCTGCTTTCATAATATTGTTCCGGGATCGTTAACACCACGGTCACATTCTCCTGATAGATCACCTCTTCCATCTCCTGACCTTCCGTCCTGCAAAGATGCTCCACCTTCCCATAGTCGTTATAGGACATGGTCAGCTTCACCTTCCTGCCCTCCGAAAGCTTTCCGATCTCGCAGTTTTTTAAACCTTCTTTAACGGCCTGCGAATATGCTCTCACCAGTCCCCCGGTACCAAGCAGTGTCCCGCCAAAATACCGCGTCACAACGACGACAACGTCCCGGAGCCCTTCTCCCGTCAGCACCTCCAGCATCGGTCTTCCTGCCGTTCCCGACGGTTCCCCGTCATCGCTGCATCTCGTAATCTCGGCATGCCTGCCGATCACCATCGCCGTACAGTTGTGCCTTGCATCCCAATATTTCTTTTTTGTCGCTTCAATAAAGGCGGCAGCTTCCTCTTCCGATGACACCGGCTGCAAAGAGGCGATAAACCGCGACTTCTTTTCAACGATCTCACCCTGTCCGCCCTTTAATATTATCTTATACGTCTGCATAAATTAATCATATCATGTCCATATTCTAAAAGAAAGCTATTTATTTTGTTTCTGAAATCTAGTATAATAT
>CAMWKA010000055.1 GCA_947174725.1 uncultured Lachnospiraceae bacterium
GATCAAAAAGTATCCGTTGCAGCAGCATGGTGATTCGAGAGGTCATCTTGTGGCATTGGAAGAGAAGACGGATGTGCCGTTTGAGATCAAAAGAGTATATTATATGTTTGATACGAAAACCGGAGTTGTCCGCGGGATGCACGCCCACAAGTCTTTGGAGCAGCTTTTGGTATGCGTGCATGGTTCGGTAAAGATTCTTTTAGATGATGGGACAGAGAAGACGACGGTATTGCTCGACAATCCCTATGAGGGACTCTATGTATCCAATAATATGTGGCGGGAGATGTCGGAATTTTCGGAAGGCGCAGTACTGATGGTCTTTGCGTCAAAGTATTATGATGAAAATGATTATATCAGGGATTATGATGAGTTTTTAAGATTTGTAGGAAAGAAATTTTGATACTCTGACAGAAAGGAAAGTCTGAATGGATAAAATAGCGGTTTTGATTCCGTGCTATAATGAAGAAAAAACCATAGAGAAGGTTGTGAGGGATGCGAAGGAGGCGTTGCCGGAGGCAGTTGTCTATGTTTATGATAATAACTCTACGGATGCTACGGCGGAATTGGCAAAGAAAGCGGGAGCCGTGGTACGTAATGAGTATCGTCAGGGCAAGGGTAATGTGCTGAGGAGAATGTTTCGTGAGATCGACGCGCAGTGCTATATCATGGTGGATGGGGATGATACCTATCCGATGGAGTATGCTTCGGAGATGGCAGCTTTAGTGCTGGAGAAAAATATTGATATGGTGGTGGGCGACCGGCTTTCCTCTACTTACTTTACGGAAAATAAGCGGCCGTTTCATAATATGGGCAATTCTGTAGTAAGGAGCGCTATTAATCGGCTGTTCGGCTGTGAGATCAAGGATATTATGACCGGATACCGCGCTTTGTCTTATGAATTTGTTAAGAGTTACCCGGTGCTGAGCAGAGGGTTTGAAATTGAAACGGAGATGACGATCCATGCGGTCTTTAACCAGATGGCGATTGAAAATGTGGTGGTGGAGTACCGTGACCGTCCGGAGGGCAGCGAGTCGAAGTTAAATACCTATTCCGATGGGTTTAAGGTGCTTTCCACGATCATAAAGCTGTACAAGGATTATAAACCGCTGTCATTTTTTTCGGTGTTGGCATCTGTAATGACGATTGTTGCGGCGGGGATGTTCCTTTGGGTATTCGCAAGGTTTTTAAACAGTGGTCTGGTGGAGAATATGCCGACGCTGGTGGTCAGCGGTTTTATTGAGTTGGCGGCGCTGCAGGCATTTTTTGCGGGGATGATGTTATCGGATATGGTAACGAAGAATCGGCGGGAATTTGAGCTGCATTTGCTCGCGATCAATCAGAAGAAGCGGGAGATCCTTGCTGCCGCCGACGGAAAAAAAGAGATGGAATAAATGAAACAAACAATCATTGGAAAAGAAAGTGATATCAACCATACGGAGCATAGACAGGGCGGATTGCCGGGAAAATGGCTTCCTCTTGCGGTATGTCTTTTCTTCTATGTGACCATGTGCTTGGTCTATGGACCTCAGCTGGGGGCTGATTCTAACGGATATATCCATATGATATCAGCAAGAGAACCGGTATATCCGTTGTTTTTAATGGTCTTTAGGATGGTTTTTGGAGAAGATCATTATCTTTATGCGGTAGCGTTTGCGCAGAATCTTTTGATGGCTTTTGCGATATGGTATCTGACGATGTATCTGAGGCAGAGATATGCATGGAAGGAATGGTTGACTTATATAATGATTGCCATGCATTTCGCGGTTGCATTGCTTTGTCAGTTTGCAGCGGGCAGGGCATCCATCTATCCAAACAGTATACTGACGGAGGGCATCTCGCTTTCTCTGTGGCTGATTTTTATTACTTTTTTGCTGAAAGCGTTATGGGAAACGCGCATGCGTTATGTGATCTACTCGCTACTATTGGCGGCCGTAATGATGGATCTCAGAAAGCAAATGGCAGTCGGTTATATTGTATTGTTTGGGACGCTGCTGCTTGGCTGGATTGGACAAAAGGGATATTTAAAACGAATGGCAGCTGTGACAGGGATGATCCTATGCAGTATTTTGCTCGCATTGGGCGGAACAAGATTATATAATTATGTGATGCGTGGAGAATTTACACAAAATACCAGAGACATGAATCTTGTGCTTACCACCTCGTTATATATAGCGGATAAAGAGGATGCGGCATTGATTGAGGAACCCGTGGTACAGGAACTGTTTCGGCAGGTGATTGAGATTTTGGAAGAGAAGGAATGTAATTACCGCTTCGCAAAGCCGGGATGGCGTAATTTGGAGGCGCATTACGGGGCCCATTATGACAAGATCACAGTTGATACAACAGGACCTATGTTTATCGAATATGCTATGGAACAGGGGTTTGCGGAGGGGTTGGAAGCTGAGCAGGAAGCGGATCGGATGAGCGGAGTCATTGTAAGTTCCCTGCTGGCAGACAATTTTGGAACCTACCTAAAAGTGTATCTGGCTTCCGTGGGAAACGGGCTGATCAATTCCGTGGCAAAGAGAAACGCGCTTCTGGACTGGTATGCGCTTGCGGCTTATTTGATATATGTCGGACTGATGGGGGCATGCCTTTGGAAAAAAGAAACAAGGCAGACCGGTTTGTTTGGACTGACGGTGCTGATCAGTATCCTTGTGAATGTCGGCGTGACGGCAGCACTCATTTTCTGCCAGACCAGATATATGATTTACAATATGGCATTGTTTTATATGGCGGAAATTTTGATGCTTTATGAGTGGGTGAAGAGGCTGAAAGGAACACAGGGGAATTGACGGATGAGGGCGGCTGAATACCGTGTAGGAGGGATAGTGTAACACATGAAAGCAATGAGAGATATTTTGAAAAAACTAAATTATATTATGAACCGTAAGCAGAAGCAGCAGTATGTTTTTGTGACGGCGATCGCATTGATTGGATCCGTGTGGGAACTGTTGGGCGTTTCTTCTCTTTTGCCGTTTATTCAGACCATTATGACTCCGGAGGAAGCAAAGGAACAGTGGTATGTGGCTTTCTTTTCCAGATGGTTTCGGATGGATACCCCTGCTCAGATGATGACGGTTATGGGGGTTTTGATTATCATTATATATATATTGAAAAATGTTTATCTGGTCATGTCGTCTTATGTGCAGGCATGGTATTCCACCAGTGTGCAGCGTGATCTGTCTATTAAAACGGCAAATACCTTCCTGCATAGTTCGTATCTGTTTCATCTTGGCGTGAATTCTTCTGTGTTGATCAGGACGATTAATCAGGATGTGGTCGGTGTGTTTGCAGTATTCTTTTATTTGTTCCGTGTACTTGCGGAGATATTTACCATTACGGCGATCAGTGCGTATATTGTTGTGCTGGATCCGATTCTTGCGTTTTCTCTTGTAGGGATTCTGGGTTCCTGTATGTTGATCCTGTTTTTCGGCTTGAAAAAGCTGGTAAAGATGTTTGGACGGATCGGGCAGGATTGTGAAGCAAAGATGCTGCAATATCTGACGCAGGCATTTACCGGAATAAAGGAGATCATGGTGATGAATCGTCAGAAATATTTTGAAGACAGTTTTGACCAGTCCTGCTCCTTAAATGCAAGGGCGGCAAAGCGCAATAACTTCTTAAATGTCATTCCGTCTAATGTATATGAGGTGGTGTGTATCGGCGGGTTGATCGGAGTGGTAATCGTGCGTCTTCATATGATCGATGATATTACGGGCTTTGTGACTAATCTTGCGATTATTGCTGCTGCGTCCTTTCGTTTGTTTCCTGCGGTCAGCCGTCTTACGACGAATCTGAACGCCATCATGTATAATCGTCCCAGACTGGATTCCATGTATGAAATGCTGAAGAGTATTGAGAATGAAACGACTTATCAGATGAGGGATATTGATCCGGATAAGGTAGAACCTTTAAAGTATGATCGGGAACTTGTGATTGATAAGATCACATGGAAGTATCCTGCCGGAAAAGAGACCGTACTGAAAGATCTGGAATTGACGATTCGAAAAGGACAGTCCATTGCTTTGATCGGACCTTCCGGCGCAGGAAAGACGACGCTGGCTGATGTGATTTTAGGACTGCTGGAGCCACAGAAAGGAAAGATCCTTCTGGATGGTGTGGATGTCTATGAAAATCTTCCGGGATGGTCAAAGATCATCGGATATGTACCGCAGGCAGTCTATCTGACTGATGATACGATCCGCAATAATGTGGCGTTTGGAGTCTATGAGGATCAGATCGAAGAGGATAAGATATGGCATGCTCTGGAGGAAGCGCAGCTGGCGCCTTTTGTCCGTGATCTTCCGGAGGGATTGGATACGATGGTGGGAGAGCGTGGCGTCAGATTGTCCGGTGGACAGCGTCAGAGAATCGCTATTGCAAGAGCGCTTTATGAGAATCCGGAGATCCTTGTGTTGGATGAAGCTACCAGTGCTTTGGATACGGAAACGGAAACGGCTGTGATGGAATCCATTGATTCCCTGCATGGAACGAAAACAATGATTATCGTGGCGCACCGTCTGACGACGATCAGAAACTGCGATATGATCTATGAGATCAAGGATGGCGTTGCGATCAGGCGGGATAAAGAGGAAGTCTTGGGAGAAGCAGTACAGAAGTCATAATACGGATGATTTTTCCGCCAAAGGAGGCATGCCAAAGAGGCATAGTTATCAATATGAAGATATTATTTATCACACATTATGATAATATGTATGGCGCCAATAAAGCGTTGTTTCATCTTGCTCTTCTTCTTAAGACAAAATATGGGGAAGAGCCGGTTATGGTAGTTCCTGCAGAGGGTGGGATGACTGAGCGGTTGATGGAGGCAGGCATACAGGTAATCATCCATCCGATAACACAGTGGCAGGCGGTTTATTCCACCCCGCTTCGATTTCTGGTCAAAAAGATCAGACGGAAGAAAAGACTGATACAGGAAGTAGACTCCCTATTTCAAAAGCTATGTGACGAAGACCATTTCGGACAAAAGCCGGACGTGATCTATTCCAATTCCAGTGTGATCGGGACAGGGGCTATGCTTGCGGAAAAGCTTCGGTGCAGGCATATCTGGCATATCCGGGAATTTTCATGGGAACACTTTCATATGAAATATTTTTATCCGGAAAAAAGAGTCTGTGAACTGTATGAGCATTCGGAGTGTCTTGTGACGATCTCCGATGCCTTAAAAAACAATTATCAGCAAAGGTATCCCAATGCCAGAATCCGGCGGATCTATGACGGCGTCAGCGGGGAATATCCTGTAAAAAGGGAGGAACCTGCAGAGCGTCCCCTGCGGTTTTGTTATATTGGCTATCTGTTTCCGATGAAACATCAGGAGCAGATCTTAGATGCATGTGAACGTCTGAATCGGGAGGGGTTGACGGAATATGAAGTCTATCTGGTAGGTGACGGCAGAGAGGGTTACTGTGAAAAGTTGAAAAAGAAGATTTTAAAGGCAGGGTTATCTCAGGTAAAGATGACCGGTTATCGCATGGACGTGCATGAGCTATTGGATACCATGGACGTGGGATTGATCGCTTCTGAATATGAGGGTTTTGGTCTGGTGACCGTAGAATATATGCTGCATGGTATGCCGGTAATTGGAAGAAACAGTGGCGGAACCCCTGAGATCATCAGAGACCAGGTGACAGGGTATCTGTATGATGATACGGAAGGACTTGTGAATGCCATGAAACGCCTGATGCAGCATCCGGAGAAGATAAAGCAGATGGGAAAAGAGGGAGCAGAGCGGGCAAGGGAATGTTTTTCGGAGGAGCGTAATGCCGAAGAGATCGCATGCCTGATTCATGAAGACCATAAAAGTGTCGGATAAGATACAGAAATAAGCGAAAATAGGAGAATGACATTGTTTATTATACGCTTTCACGGCGGTCTAGGGAACCAGATGTTTGAATACTGCTTTTACCGGTATATACAGGAATATGTATCGAAGGATGTAAAAGCGGATCTGACGTGGTTTGATCGTAACTTTAAAGAGCATCAGGGGTTTGAACTTGACAGGGTTTTTGGAATAAATCTTCCGACAGCGACTTATCAAGAGATCGCAAGGGTACACGAATTTTATCCGAGGTATTATCCTCTGGCGGCGCTGCGTTATCTCGCAAGAAAAAATGCGGCGCGGAGGAATAGGAACAGAGATACAAGCGCTGCGCATGTCTTTGATTTTGGTCCGATGCAGTATCAGTTTAATCCTGTTTATCAGACGTTAGATCGGAGTAGGGATTGGTATATCGAGGGTGTGTTCTGCTCCGATGCCTATTTTCAAATGTGTGAGGAAATCCTGCGGAGGGAATTGCAGTTTTGCCGGCCTTTAGAGGGTGGGAATCGTGCGCTGAAAGAAGAAATGGAACAGTGCCAGTCAGTGGCGGTTCATGTCAGGCGGGGAGATTATGTCGGAAATGCTTTTGATATTTTAGGAACGGAGTATTATAAAAAAGCGGCAGAATATATCAGAGACAGGGTGGCGGATCCGGTATTTTATGTCTTTTCTGATGATATGGATTATGTAACAAGAGAATTCGCTTTCTTGGGAGAGTATATTCCTGTGCATAATAAGGGAAAGGCAAGCTATGTGGATATGCAGTTGATTGGCTGCTGCAGGCATATGATTATTGCCAATAGCACTTTTAGTTATTGGGGAGCGCTGCTGGGAGAAAAGGAAAGCAGCATCGTGACGGCACCGGCCAAATATAAAGCTGATGAAGATGCAGTGCTTGCAAGGAAAAATTGGGTATTGGTTTAAGTGGAAGGACATGGTTGCTGGTATGGATTTAGAATGGAGTTATAAACGGCTATATTGGAAAGTGCGAAGGTATTTGGATGTGCATCTTAAAATGCCGATCAGCAGGAAGACTTATTATGGGAAAAAGATCCTTTCTGTAGCAGACACCAATCAAAAACTGGAAGAATTGATCCTGTCCGGGAAACCTTTTGCGGCGGGAAGAATCGGTGGGACAGAGTTAAAAGCGATGATCGGCGGTCAGCCGCAAAATAAGTCCCTAAAGAAAAAAGAGGAGGCAAGGAGTCTTTTGATCTGTCTTTCCGGATTTTTTGGAGATATGGATGAGTTTGACCGATTTGTACGATTGATGCAGGATTCCTTAAAGAGTATGGATATGATTGGTGTGTGGTATAATCAGATGGAAGATTATATGCTGCAGCATTATGGAAGGCGGGAGCTTCTGTTAGGCAAGCTGGAAGGACTAGAACCGTGGTATTGTCCTAAGGAGCCATGGACAAGGTGTCTTAAGGGGAAGAAAGTAGTCTGTGTTCACCCCTTTGAGGAAAGTATTCTGGAACAGTATCAAAAGCGGGAGCAGTTATTTCCGGGGAGCGATATCCTGCCGGAATTTGAACTGCGCTGCGTGAAGGCGGTACAGACTTTGTATGGGCAGGAGGACGGGAGGTTTCCGAGTTGGTTTGATGCTCTGGAATATATGTTTGAAGAGACGATGAAGGAAGAGTTTGATATTGCGCTGATTGCCTGCGGAGCGTATGGACTGCCTCTGGCAGCAAAGATTCGGGACGCAGGGAAACAGGCGGTTCATGTGGGTGGTGCGCTACAGCTGTTATTTGGAGTCCGTGGAGCAAGGTGGGATGACTTTGAGGTATTGAAGCCATTTTATAACGACGCATGGAGTTATCCTCTGGCAAGCGAGCATTTAAAAACGGAATCGAAGGGCGTGGAAAATGGATGCTATTGGTAAGATTGCCTTTTGGGCGGGGATATTGTGTGAATTGATCGTTTCTGTTTCCGGTTACGCGTTTGGCGGATACCACGAACCGGCGATCATTGTTATGGGGATGCTGTTTTTCGCCATTTCTATTTGCATGCATCTGGAACTGAAAAAAAACTGGTGGCTTTATCTGGTCTGTGCAGTGGTGGGGCTGGGGTATTATTATCTGCAGTCTTCTGCTCTGATCCTGCGGATTTTGCTGATTCTGCTTGCCGGAAGGGAGCAGAAGGCGGAGCGGGTGATCAAGTGTTTTTTCTGGGGGACACTGATCATTATGAGCTATACTGCGGTTTTGGCATTATTGGGATTTCATAATACTGTCAGTCTGACCCAACATTTCCGTCATGAGGAAGAGACGAGATACTGTTTTGGATTTTACCATCCCAATGGATTTGCGTTTTTCCTGTTCCGGACACTGACTCTGGGTTTATACGCTTATGGAAAACGGTTGAAGTTGTGGATGATGGCAGTAGTCGTTGCCGCTTCCATGATTTTATTTTGGATGGCGGGTTCCAAAATGGGAATGACGGCTGCTGCTTGTGTGATTGTGGCATTTTGGCTTGTGAGGTATTTTAAGACAGATCAGACAAGAAAAACTTTTTATTTAATTGGTAACGCGTTGATGGCGCTAGAGGTGCTATTTCTTATGTTCTCCATGGTTTGGTTTGTGCCGTCGGCGGAAGTTGCCTTGGCCGGTGAGGGATTTTGGCAGATCTTAAATGAAGTGACCACTGGAAGACTGTTTTTTATCCACAAGACATATCTTGCTTATCCGATTCCTTTATGGGGATATCAGGGTTTTATGGAAGCAACGGAAGTGGGGTTTGTAAATGCAATGTATAATCAGGGAGTCATATTTTTGCTGGTTTATCTTGTGGCGCTCTTTTATCTGTTTTACAGAATGTACCGGAAAAAAGATATGCCGGCGTTGGTGTTGATCTTAGGATTCACATTGTACGCTATGGCGGAGGCATTTCTGCCGTATTTTAATAAAAACGGGATCTGGAT
>CAMWKA010000056.1 GCA_947174725.1 uncultured Lachnospiraceae bacterium
TAATGATACTTGTTATAATAAATGTGATTTATGGACATAGGTTCAAATGAGGAGATGAAATATGGATGTGAAAGTAGAAAGAAAGGTCTTATTAAATCCTGGTCCGGCAACGACGACAGATACTGTAAAGATGGCGCAGATCGTACCAGATATCTGTCCACGAGAAAAAGAGTTTGTGGGAATCATGCGGGAGATCGAAGAGGGATTGTTAAAGGTCGTCCACGCTGATCCGAAGGAATATGCAGCAGTCCTGTTCTGCGGTTCCGGAACGATCAATATGGATATCTGTCTGAACTCGCTTCTGCCAGAAGGAAAGAAAATCCTTGTAATCAATAATGGCGCCTACAGCAGCCGTGGAGTAGAAATCTGTAACTATTATGGTCTGGAGTATATCGACCTGAAGCTGCCGATTGATCAGCAGCCTGATCTCATGGAGGTTGAAAGAGTCCTGCAGGAGAACCCGGATATTGCGCTGGTATATACCACGCACCATGAGACAGGGACAGGCTTATTAAATCCAATCCGGGAGATCGGCGCTTTAGTACATCGGTATAACGCGAGATTTGTTGTGGATACGACTTCTACTTATGCGATGCGTCCGATCAATGTTCACGAGGATAATGTTGATTTCTGTATGGCATCGGCGCAAAAGGGTATCATGGCGATGACAGGATTATCTTTTATTATTGGCAGACGGGATGCGATAGAAGCTTCGGCGGAGTATCCGAAGCGTTCTTATTATTGTAACTTATACCTGCAGTATCAGTATTTTATGCAACATGGAGAGATGCATTTTACGCCTCCGGTACAGGTGATTTACGCCACAAGGCAGGCTCTGAAGGAATATTTTGTGGAAGGCGAACAGGCAAAATGGGAACGTCATCGGAAGGTTTTTGCAGCCATCCGCAGAAATCTTACGGAACTTGGATTTCATATCTTTATTCCGGAAGAAATCCAGTCTGAGTTGGTGGCAGCAGCGCTTTATCCTGACGATCCGAACTGGGACTTTGGAAAAGTGCATGATTACTGTTATGAAAGAAGTTTCACGATCTATCCCGGTAAGGTAGAGAAGAAGGGGATGTTCCGTCTATGCGCTTTGGGCGCGATTACAGAGCAGGATATTGAAGATTTCTTTGCGGTATTCAGGGAAGCCCTGGCAAAGTATAATGTAGCTGTACCTGTGATGTACCAATAAAATGGAAAGATGTTTTGTGAAAGTTTGCACTGTGTAAATATGGTTAAGGAGAATTAAGAAATGAAGAAGATTTATACCTGTTTTTGTACAGATGTGATCCATGAGGGGCATCTGAATATCTTAAAAAGAGCGAAGGAATACGGCGAAGTGATCGTTGGTGTGCTGGCGGACGAAGCAATGGTAAGATACAACCGGTTTCCGACAATCTCTTTGGAGGAACGGATAGAAATCGTGAAAAATACCGGTCTGGCGGATCGTGTGATTGTGCAGAATACCATCATGTATGATGAGGTGATTGCAACAGAAAAACCGGATTATGTGATTCATGGGGACAACTGGAAAGAGGGACCGGAGAATGCGATTCGTCAGAATGTACTGAAGAACCTCTCAGAGTATGGCGGAGAGCTGATTGAGGCACCCTATACTTATAACAGGGAAGTCAAAAAGATAGATGACCGTATCAAAGAAAAACTTGCGATGCCGGAGTTTAGAAGGAGAAGACTGAAGCAGCTGATTGCAATGCGTCCAATCGTAAAAACGCTGGAAGTACATTCCGGATTGACGGGACTGATTGCAGAGAAGACGGTGGTAGAGCATCACGGTGAACTGGATCAGTTTGATGCGATGTGGATATCCAGCTTGTGCGATTCTACAGCAAAGGGCAAACCGGACATAGAGCTGGTTGATATGTCTTCCCGGATCAGAACCATTGATGACGTTATGGATGTAACGACCAAGCCGATCATTCTGGATGGCGATACCGGAGGGTTGATCGAGCATTTTGTCTATAATGTCCGCACACTGGAGAGGATGGGGGTTTCCGCCGTAATCATAGAAGACAAGACAGGACTAAAGAAAAATTCCTTATTTGGCACGGAAGTAGAACAGACACAGGACAGTATTGAGAACTTCTGCGCCAAAATCAGCGCTGGTAAGGAAGCCCTGCGGACAGATGATTTTATGATCATTGCGAGGATAGAAAGCCTGATTTTAGAGCGGGGTATGGAGGATGCTCTGACCCGGGCAAAGGCTTATGTGGAAGCCGGAGCAGATGGGATTATGATCCATTCCAGAAAGAAAACGCCTGATGAGATCGTGGAATTCTGTCGTCTGTTCCGCGAGACGGATCAGGGGACACAGATCGTAGTTGTACCGACTTCTTTTTCCTCCATAACGGAAGAAGAGCTTACCAAGGCAGGGGTAAATATCGTCATTTATGCCAATCAGCTGACAAGAAGTGCTTTTCCGGCGATGCAGAAAACGGCGGAAACGATTCTGAAGAACCACCGCTCTTTGGAAGCAGATGAAGCCCTGATGTCGTTTAAGGATATCATCCGATTGATTGATGAGTTATAAGTTATTAGTTATTAGTAATAAGTTATCTGTTATAAGTTGTATGTAATCAGTTTCAGGATTTGTGAAAACATAAATAGGAGGTTTGCATAACTCGAAGTTTGCGTATCCATGTTCCAAAAATGATTTTATTTATGATGTTTTTGGAACATGGATACGCAAGCAAAGAGTTATGTAAGCCGTTCTAGATTGTTGTAATTGCCTAAATTATAAATGATAAAAAGAGGAACAAGAAAATGAAAGAATATGCAATCCTCATGGCCGCCGGCATGGGCACCAGAATGCGTCCGCTGACGGATACGATGCCAAAACCTTTGATACCGGTTCACGGAAAACCGATGATCGAGACAGTGATTGAGGGACTGTTGACCAGACCGGTAGATGAGATCTATATTGTAACAGGTTATCTGGGAGAACAGTTTCAGCAGATGGAAACAAAATATCCGCAGGTACATCTGATTAGGAATGAAGAATATGATATAAAAAACAATATCTCATCCATTTACGCAGCACGGGAGATATTGCCGTTAGGTAACTGCTTTATCTGCGAGTCGGACCTGTATGTGGCTGCTCCTGAGATCTTTCAAAAGGAGCTGCATCACTCCTGTTATTATGGAAGGATGCAGGTAGGATATTCGGACGACTGGACATTTGGGATCAAGGATGGACGGATCAGCCGCGTAGGAAAAGGCGGGACGGATGCGTACAATATGGTAGGCGTTGCATGGTTTTGTCAGAAAGATGCTGCAGAGTTAAAAAATCTGATTGAACAGGCTTATACATGGAATGACAGTGGCGAGCTATTTTGGGATGATGTGGTAGACAGAAATCTGGATAAACTGGATCTGGTGGTGGAGCCGGTTGATGAGGGACAGATCATAGAAATTGATACTGTAGAAGAACTAAATAATATCAATAAAAAAGAATCGACGATATAAGACAGAGGAGCTTTAAGGATGAATGCACAGAGTTTATTGAAAGAGATAGAAAATATGGGGATCGAGGTGATCACCGGAGTGCCGGACTCTACCTTAAAGCAGTTCTGCGACGGGCTGCAGTCCTATCAGGGTCAGTTGAAACATTATGTTCCAGTAAATGAAGGCGCTGCAATCGGTATTGCAGTGGGGACGTATCTGTCGTCCGGTCATCCGGCATGTGTCTATATGCAGAATTCCGGTCTAGGCAATATCGTCAATCCAATCACATCCCTTGCCAATCAGGAAGTGTATGGTATCCCGATGCTTTTGATCGTCGGATGGCGCGGAGAGCCCGGAGTGAAGGACGAGCCGCAGCATGTCTATCAGGGAAAGATCACGAAAGAGTTATTAGATGTGCTTTCCATACCTTACGCAGTTCTGGATGCGGATACTACGATGGAGGAAATGGAGACTATATTAATACAGGCTAAAGACGCCATGGCAGAGAGGAAACAATTTGCTCTGGTTGTGAAAAAGGGAACCTTTGAAAAGGCAGATAAATTTGTCTGGGAGAATGGATATCCGATGAACCGGGAATGGGCGCTGGGTGAACTTCTTAAGATGATTCCCCAGGAGGCATGTATTGTATCCACCACCGGTAAGATCTCCAGAGAACTTTATGAACAGAGTGATAAGCTATATGGTAATCATGACCGGATCTTCATGACAGTGGGCGGTATGGGACATGCATCCATGATTGCGTTTGGCATAGCGCAGGATCAGCGAGATCGAAAGGTGGTCTGTATTGATGGGGACGGCGCGGCGTTGATGCATATGGGAGGTATGGCGTTTTTGGCAGCCAATGCACCGGAGAATTATATTCATATTATCATTAATAATCAGGCTCATGAGTCAGTTGGTGCGATGCCCACCGGCGCACAAGCAGTCAGCTTTGTAAAAGTGGCACAGGCAGCAGGATATCGAAAGGCGCTTTCTATCACTAAGCAGGAAGACATGGCGCAGATAAGAGACCTGCTGAATGAAAAAGGACCTGTACTCTGTGAAATCATGGTGGGACTTGATTCCAGAGCCGATCTGGGGAGACCAAAGGAGACGGCGGCGGAGAATCGAGAGGCCTTTATGTCTTATCTTCATAGATAATGCAAAGAGGTGAAATATGCAGAATGGGAATCCGGAAAAGAGAGTAAGCATCATTGTCCCCGTATTTAATGCGGAACGATATTTAGACAAGTGTCTGTCATCCCTTGTGGAGCAGACATATGCTAATATTGAAATTATCGTGATAGATGATGGTTCGACGGATGGAAGCGGCGGAATATGCGACAGGTATGCCGCGGAGTTCTCTACAGTACATTGTTATCATAAGGATAATCAGGGAGCCGGACTGGCGCGTAATTTTGGGATGGATCGTTCCACAGGCGATTATATCATGTATGTGGATGCGGATGACTATATTGCAAAGAGATGTGTTGCGGAAGTGGTGGACATTGCCGAGCGATATCAGACCGATTTGGTAGACTTTGGGAAAGTATATATGCTTTCTGCAAAGAATATATTTGAAGATTCGGATAAAACCATCAGACATTTCCGGTCTTCAGAGGAGATAAGTCAGATCAGCGGTAAAATACGGAAGATGATCTGGGGAAAACTATATCAAAGGGAATTGGCACTCGGTGTCCGTTTTACCAGTCGGCAGCGTGGGGAAGATGCATGCTACATGGCGGAAATTCTGGAACACTGCAAAAGTATGGTCAAATATAATCATTGCCTTTATGCATACCGGGCATATCAGGAAAGTCTGACGCGGGGGAAAGCATCGATCAGGACGATCAAAAGAGAACTCGGACGATATCAGGCGGCATATGATCAGGCTGACAGCCTGGAACAACAGGAAGAAGCACTCAGACAGACAGTTCTGTACTGTCAAAAGACAGCTGAGGATATCGTGTATCGCGGGGAAGAGGCGGTATCGCGAAAACAACTTTTATATTTAAAGGATCAGATGAATAAAATTGGTCAATATGAAAATTCGTTTAGCGAAATCTTTAAAAAGACGGATGCATTGATCAGCAATGCCATAGAGACTTCTCAGGTCTCATGGGTTAACAGAACCTATAAGAAACTGAGAAATCTGTACAGCAGATGTATGGGCAGGATTAAGGTGTGGATTAATTATGAATATAAAATATAATAGGATTGCGGATGAAATCCAAAGGAGAGAGACGGAATAAATCAGTGAATGTGATCGTGGATATTAAAGGAGGATATGGAAATCAGCTGTTTTGTTATGCGCTGGGCTATGCAGTGTCAAAGAGGCTGCAGGCGCAGCTGTGGCTGGACACCAGCATGTTGCATTATAATATCGTAAAGAACCGACAAGCGGAGATCCTGCATTTGGATATTGCCTATGATAAACTCATAACATATCCTTATGATAGTCGGTTGTTATATAGAAAGCTGGGTATCAACAGATTCTGCAAAAGAAATGCAATAGGGTGGCATACTGACGTATATAAGGAAAAACAGGTGATTCAATATGATCCAGACGTATTTGGGATAAAAAAGAATACGTATTTTGATGGATTTTGGCAGAATCCGGACTATTTCGATCAATATCGCGAAGAACTGTTGCCACTGCTGCAGCCGAAAGAAGAAAAGACAGAGAGCGTAACTGCGCTGGCAGAAGAGATGCAGGGGGAGGAAAGCGTATCCGTGCATATCCGAAGAGGTGATTATGTAGGTCTTGCATGGAATATTCCGATGTCTTATTATGATACGGCGATGATAACGATGGAAGAGCGTTTAAGCGTGATTCCGCATTATTATATTTTTTCTGATGATATGGAATTTGCCAGAAAATATTATAAGACTTCCGGGCAGCAGATAACTTTTGTCAGCTATGATTCGCCGTCTCCAGTCAGGGACGATATGTATCTGATGAGCCGGTGTCGCCACAATATCATAGCAAACAGTTCTTACAGTTGGTGGGGTGCCTATCAGAATCAAAATCCGGAAAAATATGTGATCTGCCCTAAGATTGGTATGTGGGATGAAAAGTTTTATTTGAAAGACTGGCATAAAATAGAGATAACAGAAAAATAGATAGTAAAGATATGTCTGGAGATACTGATGGAAACATTAAAAAAATTAAATTATCTGTTTGACAGGAAGATAAAATTAAGAACAGTCTATGTATTTATTCTGATTACGTTAGGCTCCATAGTAGAGCTTTTAGGGATTGCGATCGTTCTGCCGATCATAGAACTTGCTATGGAAGAGAATACTGTATCAGACAGTAAAATGGCGCTTTTGCTTTCACGATTGATCGGAACGGAGAGCAAGGAAGAAATATTGCTGTGGTTGATTGGCATCACCGTTGTTATTTATATTGTTAAATCTTTTTATCTGGTCTATATGAACAGCCAGCTTTATCTGTTTTCTGCGGACGTCAAGAGAAAACTGGCGATCAGACTGTTAAAGACATATTTTAAACAGCCTTATGAATTTTTCTTATTAAAAAATTCTGCGGAATTGATGCGTGGAGTAAGCGGCGATACGGGTGAATTATATAATACCATTATCAATGTGCTGCATGTGATTTCTAATGGAATCACAGCAGTCAGTATTATTGTATATCTTATTGTTACTAATTTTTGGATGACGATAACAATCACGGCATTGCTCTCTATCTGCGCCCTGTTGATTTTTCTTGTATTTAATAGGCGCTTTCGGTTTTATGGAGCGCAGAATCAAAAATATAGCGCGTATATGTCAAAGGATCTCCGGCAGGCGTTTGAGGGTGTAAAAGAAATCAAAGTCATGGGAAACGGAGATTATTTTGTTGACGCATATGAGAGGAATTTTAAAAATCAGAACAAAGTCATGAACCTGTTTAATATTTATAATTCTATCCCTAAATATCTGATAGAAACTGTCAGTATTTCGGGAATTCTTATATTTTTAGGAGTGAATGTAATTTTTAATGATAATTATACCGCGCTGATTCCGCAGCTGGCTTCATTTTGTGTAGCTGCTTATAAACTTTTACCTTCTATAAACGGTATTTCGACTTATATGAATAGCATTATTTTCAGTAAGGCTTCTGTCGATCTGGTATATCATGACATTAAAGAGATTGAGGATCTGGAAAAGCAAAAAGAAAAAGAACATAGTGATTTTAAAAAGATGGAATTTTCCGATTCTATTGAAGTTAAGGGAGTTTCCTTTAGATATCGGGGTACGGAAAAGGAAGTTTTAAGTGATGTATGTATCCGTATTCCGAAAGGTCATTCTGTGGCGTTGATCGGTCCTTCCGGCGGCGGCAAGACTACCATGGCGGATATTATACTGGGACTGCTGGAACCGGAAAAAGGTTCGGTATTGGTGGACGGGGTGGATATTAGGGACAATCTGGAAGGTTGGGGTAAAAATATTGGATATATTCCGCAGGTCATCTATCTTACGGATGACAGCATCCGTAAAAATGTAGCGTTTGGAATCAGTGAAAATGACATTGATGATGAACAGGTATGGAAGGCGCTGGAGGGTGCGCAATTAAAGGAATTTGTTAAGGGACTTCCGAACGGTCTGGATACGGAAGTTGGAGAACACGGAGACCGTATTTCCGGAGGACAGAGGCAGAGGATCGGAATCGCAAGAGCGTTGTACCGCAATCCTGAGATCCTGGTATTTGATGAGGCGACTTCCGCTCTTGATAACGAGACGGAAAAGGAAGTTATGAAGGCAATCGAAGGACTACAGGGAACGAAAACCATGCTGATGATTGCACACCGTTTGACGACGATTGAACACTGTGATACGGTATATAAGGTGGAAAATGGGAAAGTTGAGAAAGTGCGATGAAAGAAATGATAAAAGACTGCGTTTGCTATTTATTTATACAGTCATAATTTAGCTAAAGATGCTGACATCTTTCTAACTAAATTTTTATGGATTTTAGGAGATTATGAGAAATATGGGACGTCAATTTTTGACTGGAAAGAAGGAACTTCAAGAAAATGTGAAGTTTGGTATAGTTGTATTCGTTCTTTTACTCATATCAAGTATGAGTTTTTGGTATGCAGATACTAATTCCAATGTGAGACATAGCATGAATATATGGAAATCCTTATTTGAGGGGCATTTCTTTGAATTTTATAGTTATAATATTACTTCTGCCAATTTAGGTGAAACATGGCATATGGCAGGATATGAGGTGCCGTTGTATTGTAT
>CAMWKA010000057.1 GCA_947174725.1 uncultured Lachnospiraceae bacterium
TTCTTGAGGCAGTGAAGCAGGTTGTCGGCTAGTAAAGTCAGATAGCATATATTTGATTTTGTTTTATATTATGGAAAAGTTAATTATTAAGATTTATTAAAATGGCTGCATTTTGCAGCCATTTTTGATACAATGATATTGGACAGAGTCTCGGAAAAAGCAATTTTTGCGGACTTTTACAATATATTAAGAAGGGGGTTGGAGTTATGAAGGAACATCAGATCATTACAATAGGAAGAGAATTGGGAAGCGGCGGCCGTGAGATTGCCATCAAGCTGTCGGAAGAGTTGAAAATTCCGTTTTATGATAAGGAAATTTTGGATAATGCAGCCCAAAAGAGCGGTTACAGTAAGGAGATCTTTGAACGTCATGATGAAAAACCAACCAGCAGTTTTTTGTATGCATTGGCCATGGGCGGTTCCACTTACGGACATTTTTATCAGAGACCGCTTCTTCTGGATCTGTATCTGGCGCAGTTTGAGACGATCCGCAGACTGGCAGGGGAAGGCCCCGGCATCTTTATCGGAAGGTGCGCAGATTATGTGCTGAATGATCAGGAGCATATTCTGAACGTATTCGTTCATGCAGATATGCAGGATCGTGTAAAACGTACCATGAACAAGCATGGGATCGGTGAAAAACAGGCGAAAGATATGTGCGTGCGCAGTGATAAAGACCGCGCGAGCTATTATAATTATTATTCCGATCACCAGTGGGGCGACGGACGCCATTATGATCTGTGTATCAATACCAGTAAGATCGATCTGGAACGGGCAGTGAAGCTGATTATAGAATGTTTATAACAATATAAAAATTTTGAAACATTTTTGAAATATTTTTGTGGGTTTACGCATTATCATAGCAGCAAGAGGGAAGAAGCGATGTTTTTACTCAGTATGGTGGATGTCTCTGATGAGCGGGACAAAAACCAGAATGAACTATTAGAGAGAAATCTGCGCAGAATTGCCAGAGGACATACGGATGCGATAGGGGAGATTTATGAATTAACAAAGTCGGCAGTATACGGCTATGTGCTTTCAATCCTGAAAAATGCGCAGGATGCGGAGGATATTCTGCAGGAGACTTATGTCAAAGTATGTCTGAATGCAGAGTCTTACCATGCACAAGGAAAGCCGTTGGCATGGATTTTTACGATTGCCAGAAATCTTGCGCTGATGAAGCTTAGGGGACAGACCCGGATAACGGATATTCCGGATTTTGAATGGGAACAGATCGCGGCAGGCAATCCGGAATTCAGAAGTGAAGACAGGATTGTTTTATCCGCTGCGTTGTCGAAGATCTCAGAAGAGGAAAGTAAGATCGTTATACTGCATGCAGTGGGAGGCATGAAGCACAGGGAGATAGCGGAATGGCTCGGCATGCCGTTGGCAACGGTATTGTCTAAATATCACAGGGCAATCAAAAAGCTGCAGAAGATATTGGAAGAAGAAATATAGGAAAGGAGTGGGATGAACGTGAACCAGTTTGATATAGAATGGGAATTGTGTGAAGCGCTGGATCATGCCGTGCCGGATGTGAAGGATGAGATCTTAAGACGATGCGCGGAAGAACATTTCTCTGAAGATCGTATCGTCCCAATGGATCTTGACAGCAGACCGAAGAAAAAACGGATCCATTGGCAGAGCTATACAGCTGTGGCGGCTATCGTACTCCTGGTGATCAATATTGGGGTCGGGCTGGTCAGAGACCGGGCGCAGAACCGTGTTGAAACGATCATTAGTCTGGACGTTAATCCCAGTATTGAATTGTCTGTCAATGCACAGGACCGGGTGGTTGCTGTGACAGCCATCAATGCGGATGCAAACATCGTTCTGAGCGGAATGAACCTGACCGGTTCAACGACCAATGTTGCGGTCAATGCGATTTTGGGTTCCATGTATAAGCAGGGATATCTGGGAGTAAGCTCCAATTCTATCCTTGTTTCGGTAGATAATAAGAACGAAGAAGTAAGCCGGGAGATTGAGACACGGCTGATAGAGGATATCAACGAGACGCTGCAGTCTTACTCGCTGGAAGCGGCAATCTTAAGCCAGACGGTATCGTCAGCAGATGATACCGTATCGCAGACGGCGACAAATTATGAGATGTCGCAGGGGCGCACGATCCTGATCCAGAAGATCATAGACAATAATCCATATTATACCTTTGAGGAACTGTCGCAGTTAACGATCAATGAACTGAATCTGCTGTTGAATTCGCAGAATATTGAAGTACAGACCGTTACGGTGGTAGGTGTGGCAAGTGAAGGTTACTATATCGGACAGGATGCGGCGGCGGAAACAGTATTGTCGCAGTTTACCGGAAGCAGGGATGCGCTTAAGGATCTTTATGTGGATATTGGCGTACTGAATGCGAGGATGGTATATGAGGTATCCTATCTGTATGAAGGAGTGATCTATATTTATGGGGTAGATGCCCTGACCGGAGAGATCGTGGCAAGTTCCGTGGATTATCCGGTGACGGATGTTTCGCCCACGACAGATATTACGGTGTCGGCAGGTGGTGGTGAGACAAATGGAAATGCCGGCAGTGCGGGAGGAAAAGAGGATGAGGAAACTTCTTCCGGCAGCGTCGTATCCGGCAATCAGATTTCCGGAAATGAAACAGGATCAGATGTTGTTTCCGAAAATGGGTCCGAAGGAACCTCTGATACGGAGCAAGATGAGAAAGAGGGAAGCGGAAATGCATCAAATGTTGGGCAGAGACCTGCGGTATCCGGTAATTCCGTATCCGGCAATTCTGTATCCGGTAATTCCGTATCCGGTAATGGGGTTTCAGGTGATGAAGCAAAAGATGTAAATGAGAATTTATTAGAGGGAAAATACAGTGCGGTATTCATGAAACGATCCGGAATTCCGAAGGGTGCAGATCTGTTATGGAAGGAAAGCATGGATGGAGAGGAAGACTTTGGCGAATATGATGAGGCATGGATCACAGTTGAAAAAGCGTACTCCACTGTTCTGTCACATGCGCAGATAACCCAAAACAATGTGAAATATACTCTTACGGCAGTATATGAACAGGAGGGGGAAATCTATCTCATCTTGGAGTTTGAAACAAGGACGGCGGCATATCAATATATTCTTGACGCATTGGAAGGAACTATTGTAGAATATGAAAAGAGACGGCTGTAATTCATTACAATACGGGTGATTTTGAAATACAGTTGTAAGAGTTTGGAATACACAGAAAAAGGGGGAGAAAGATAATGGCTAATTACCCAACGCCGCATATCAACGCGGCTCCTGAGGATTTTGCCAGAACGGTATTGATGCCGGGGGATCCGCTCAGATCAAAGTTTATTGCGGAGAACTTTCTGACGGATGCAAAGTTGATCAATAATGTCAGAGGGGTTCAAGGTTATACGGGAACTTATGAAGGGACGCGGGTGACGGTTATGGCGAGCGGTATGGGCATGCCGTCTATCGGGATCTACAGCTATGAACTGTACAATTTTTTTGGTGTGGAAAATATTATGCGGATCGGTTCCGCCGGTTCTATCCACATGGATGTGAAGGTGCGTGATATCGTTATGGCGATGGGAGCATCGACTAACTCCAACTATGTGAGACAGTTTCAGGTGCCGGGAACTTATGCGCCGATTGCTGATTACGGGATGCTGAAACAGGCGATTGCTGAAGCGGAGAAGATCGGTGCGTCTTATCATGTGGGCAATGTTCTTTCTTCAGATACTTTTTATGATGATCAGGCGGATGCCAATGATTATTGGCAGAAGATGGGGGTTCTTTGTATTGAGATGGAGACGGCGGCGCTTTATATGAATGCAGCCCGCGCCGGAAAGCATGCACTTGGTATCTTTACCGTTTCTGATCACATCTTGACGGGGGAGGCGCTGAGCGCGGAAGAACGCCAGACTTCATTTACGCAGATGATGGAGATCGCTCTGCATACGGCAGTTGCTTTGGAACCTTAAAAATGAACAAAAAATTAGTAGATTTTTTTCGTCAAATTTTCGTGTAAAGGTTGTTTTTTTTGAGCGCTCTATGTATAATTTTATTATATATAGAGTGTCTTTTTATAATATTTATAGCAGTACATATTAGGTACTAAAATGCAGGAGTTCAGCTTGCAGGTTTTGCTGTGTGTAAATTTATATTTGGAGGTTGGTTTCATGAAAGAATTAATGATTGCGTATCATCCGGTCAAAAAGGAGGTTCACTTCTTTGGAAAGTATAAGGGGGGATTTGCGGAGATCCCCTATGAAGATTGTGATAAATTGGAAAAATATGCTCCGTCCAAGGGTGAATTTTTATTGCAGAATCAGGGTGAAAACTTCTTTAATGATATCTGGGAGCAGTTTGCTAAAGACAATGTCAATCTGACCTTTAAAGGAACCAAAATTGATTATGAAGATCTTCAGAATAAGATCGCTGACTATAATGAGACAAAGGGTAAAAACATTTTTGAAATCACAAAATTTATAGAACTGCCGAATGTCTCTGAAATTTATGAATGTATCAATGAATTCTGCGGAGAGACGTTAGAAACTTTCGAACAGGAGCTTCTTGAGAATGAGACAAAGGCTGTGTTCCAGAAGAGGCGGGAGTTATTTGAGGAGAAACGCCGGATTCTGGATAACAATGACGTCAACCTGTGTCTGGTAGGTACTTACAGTTCCGGTAAATCCACATTTATCAATGCCATTGTCGGCAAGCGTATCCTGCCGGAGAGCATTAACTCTGAAACCGCGAAGATGTTTAAGGTCAGAAATGCAGAGGTTCCGGGGGTAAGCTTTATGATACATACCAAAGCCGATGAAAGACCGGAACTGGTTCAGATCCTGTGGAATGAGCCGTTAGGACAGTTTGAAGTACTCAGGGGGCTTGGAAAGAATGGAGAAAGCATCCGTGAACTCTTAGTCAAAGAGACCACCAGTGTTGCAGATATCGGTTTAAAGCAGCATGACCAGCTCTGCCATATCTTAAAGAAATTAAATGATATCCCGAATCAGGAACAGGAGGATGGCAGTCCGTATATCAAGGGAATCATAGAAGTAGCCTTCCCGATTCCGCTCTGCCACAATATTAACTTTACGTTTTTTGATACGCCGGGAACTGACAGCAATTCCAATGAACATCTGATGATCTTAAAGGAAGCGCTGCAGCAACAGACCAATTCCATTCTGATCGTGCTTTATGAACCCACCAAGATGGAGGGAACGGGTAACTCCATCCTGTACCGCCTGATCAATGGATTCCGCGATCATAAGGGTGGAGAGAGCAATGTGTCTATCGACCTTGCAAGGTCGTTTCACATCATCAATCAGGCGGATACAAAGTCAAGTAAGGACCTGAAATTGTTGCGGAATAAAAAGGTGCTTGTTACTTTAAAAGAAGATGACAAGATCTACAATGAGGAGGATGTTGAGATCGATCTTTCACAGGAGAGGTTGTTCTTCGTATCTTCTAAGGCAGCATATATCAGTAAAGCGATACAGGGCAACGTTGATCTGGAGGATGAGAGGATCTGGCTTGCCAATCATAAGAAAGAGATCAATAATGAGCCCACCAGAGATCCCTTTACGGATAAAGAGATCAAGCTGTCCTCGGATAATGGTCTGTTTTATAAGTATGACAAGCTTGCCAATGCTGATTTTGAGACAAAGCAGCTGATTGCCGATTGTGAAGCGGAAGCAGAGAAATGTGATGGCTCTCTGGAAGGTGTGATTCAGAGGATATTTATCAATTCCGGTATGTATGCGATTGAACAGGAGATCGTAAAATATGCGCAGAAGCATGCGCTGGCAGTCAAGGCAAAGGGGCTGTATGACGGTATCAAGGGTTTGGTTGATTTTGTCCGGATGGATTATGAGGCGATTGAAAATCAGGCGAAACTGTCCAAGGAGCAGATCGAGAAGAATATTGAGATCATGAAGACCAGCATGGTAGAAGATATTGAGCAGGCTCATGAGGAGTTTGTAGCGCGTATCACGGATGATAGTCTGGAAACACAGGTACAGGAAATCAAAGATTTGGTGCGTGAGATCGAGCGTCGCCAGAATCATGCCAGCAGACAGGCGGATAAGATGCAGTGGATCGCGTTGAAGCCGGAGATTTTTGAGTCAAAGAACAAAGTCATCATCAGCGAGTTGAACCGTTATCTGCAGGATATTGACGATCATTATAAATTTGTACGCGGCAAGATCTTAGAGCAGCAGGTACAGGAGCTTAAAGATATCATCGTACAGAAGATCAAAGAGTATAAGGGAATCGATGAAGGACTGATTCAGAGGATTGCTAATATTTCAGAGACAGAGATACCGGCGTCTGAGATCGGCGCATTGAAGATGAACGATTATATTAATAAACAGAAAGCGATCCTGATCTTTAATACGATGGACAAGAAAGCATATAAGAGAGATCTGGAGAAGGCATTTGAAGCCCAGACGGTTGCGCAGTTTGTGGCATATAAAGAAGAGATTATCAAGGTGGCACAGGTTCGGACTGCGGAGATGGTAGAAGAGTTTAAAAATAACATTGATACGATCTCAGGAAGTCTGGAGATGCTGATCAAGGATGAGGAAAGGGCTGTGATGGAACAGCAGAAAGCAAAAGAACTGCTTGACCTGATTGCTAAGAAGGACGTAGAGCTGAATAAGAAGATTTGGGGAGAGACATGAACGAAAGAGAAGTATTGTTTCAAAATATTCCGGTTGGGATCATGAAGGCCAGAATTGGTGAGACGATTGATATCGTGGAAGCAAACCCATATTATTATGAGATGTTTGGGACAGAACCATCAGATTACCCAAAGGGTGCGTTTACCCGTTTTGGCGAGACAGACCGTAAAATGTATGAGGCTTATATCAGACAGCGCGCGCAGGACCATGAGAATTTTTCGTTTGAATATAAGGCTGTACATAAGGATACAGAAAAGACATTATGGATCAAGCTGAATGCCATTTATCTTGGTGAGGAGGAAAGCGCATCGGAGAGATATGTGTATTATCTCGGTGTGTATTTTGATATTACAAAGCAGAAACAGATGGCAATGGAGCTGGATGAGACGAAAAGTCTCTATCTTCGGGCGATATCCAGCAGTGATGAGATTATTTTTGACTATCTGATTGATGAGGATGTGTTTACCTATTATAAACATGTGGAAGAAAACGGAAAGATCATCAATAAACCCAGAGTATTTGAAAAATTTCTGGTGAATATAGGAAGAGATAAGCTTATCTATCCCGATGATCTGGTTTATTTTTATGATCTGTGCCGGGAACATATTGACCATCCGTTTGACATCAGGGTGCGCCGGGAGGAACAGCGCGCAGGCGAATATACCAAAATGCGTGTGCATGCATCGGTGCAGAAGGATGAAAAGGATCGTCCGGTCAGAGTGATCGGTACGCTCCGTCCGGTTCCGCGACAAGAGAGTATGGGAGAGGATATGGACTCCCCGGATGAGAAGGATGAACTTACCGGATTGAATTCCAGAAGGACAGCAAGAAAGATGATCGAAGAATTTAAGGCGAATTCTTCCGTAGCGGTCCCTTATGCGCTGTTGATTCTGGATATTAAGGATTTTCGGAAGGTGAATGATGCTTACGGGCATATTTTCGGAGATAATGTTCTGCTTCAGGTGGCGGACATCATTATTGAGAATATCAATAAATCTGATGTTGTGGCGCGTCTGGGTGGTGATGAATTCCTGATCTTCCTTAAGAATGTTGGAAAACGCGCTGTTGTCAGCATGTGTGATAAACTGTGCAGGGCGATTCGCGATATTTATGTGGGAGAGGACCTCAGGATTGATGGCTGTATCGGAGCAGTGGTATCTCAGGATCCCAGCGTGGCCTATGACGACCTCCTGCAGACGGCGGATGACGCGCTTTTTGAATTGATTACATCAGACCGGGTAGGAGTAGAGATTGTCAAAGAAATTTCTAATCATAACAAGGGACTTAGAATTTCATATATTGCCGACCGCAATCTGCGGAAAGAAACCGCAGGTAAAGAAAAGCGTTTAAGCGAACTGATTTTTGAACTTCTGGAGAAAGCGAAGGATATTGACCGCGCGATCAACACGGTGCTTGCGCTGGTGGGAGAGAAGAAGGGACTTTCCCGTATTACGATCATGCATCGGGATGGTGAGGAGCTGAAAGTGACTTATCAGTGGACGGCAAGGGGTGTTGTGACGAATACCGAACTGGACGGTCACGTCATTCTGGATTACCAAAGGCGTATGCGCGAGAATTTCACTGAGGATGGAATGGGAATCATTGACGAGGGAACAGTGGCTAAGTTTGATAGAAGTAAGAAGGATATCCTGCTTCCGGCTGGCTGCAAGTCGCTGATGTACTGCGATATGTTGGAATTTGGTGAACCGGCGGGAATGATTGCGTATGTTGACTGTACCGGAAAGCGGGAATGGAAGGACAAGGATTTTAAATCTTTCCGGACGATCACACGGCTGATCTCCGCATATACATTAAAAGCGAAGGCGATTGGAAAAGAATAGAAATTGTATGGAAAAGGGCGTCTGCAATGTGCAGGCGCCTTTTCTATGCGCAGACCCGCATGCTGCTGACGCAGCATGCGGGCCGCGCGGCGAGCAGGTACTTTCCCGAATCGATTTGTTCTTTTTTTGGGGTATTTCGGGATGGTGCATTGCACCCCGTG
>CAMWKA010000058.1 GCA_947174725.1 uncultured Lachnospiraceae bacterium
GTGGATATCGTGTAGTAGCAGTGGATCTAAGAGGTTTCGGCAAATCAGATACCCCTGCAAACGGATATTCCTATGACCAAATGTCCGCCGATATTTATCAAATAGTTCGACATCTTTGTCTTAAAAATTTTATTTTGGTGGGTTTTTCAATGGGCGGAGCAATTGCTTTAAGATATATGAATTGTTACCATGGAGCCGGTGTGTGCAAACTGATCCTGCTTTCTGCCGCCGCACCATGTTTTGCGCAGCATCCCGGCTTCCCATACGGAAAAATGCCGCAGGAAGTCGATGACCTGATAAGCCTTGCCAAAACCGACAGACCACAACTATGCCAAAACTTCAGTAAGCAGCTTTTTGCACAGCAACATTCCAGCGCTGTTATTGACTGGTTCATGGACATCGCTTTGTCAGCGTCAGGAATCGGAACAATTAAAAGCGCTGTTGCCCTGCGTGATGAAGACAGCCGGAAAGATCTCGGATGTGTCCACGTTCCCACATACATTATCCATGGTGACAAAGATCTCATTGTTTCCAGCGAGCTTGCCGAATTACAACACAAAGGCATCCCCGGTTCAAAGCTGATAACCTTACTTGACAGCGGTCACGGAATCATTTATGATCAGCTTGAAAAATTCAATAACATATTCATGGAGTCCATTACCGATTAATAAAATACCCTGTTACAGAGCCATACTCTGTTCTGTAACAGGGTATCATTTTTTATTTTACTAACGTCAGGGCGACTTTTATTTAAAGCATATTCACAATCGCAATCAGCCCAAACATCCCCATTCCCAGGTTCGGCAGGATAATCCCCGGAAGATCATAAAACCATTCGGGCTTTATCTTTCTTAGTCCCACACCCACCAGCAGAAATACGAAAGAACAGTATGTATAATAAATCCCGCAATGACGCTCACATACATTTCCATTTACCTCATTAAACGCTTAATCTTCCGGTGCCCAAGCAGAAAATTTCCGTTCCTGTTCTTCTAAAGTGGATGTATAAAATCGTTTACCATTGTCCAGTTCTTTTATCTGCTGCATTTCGGCATCATTCAGTGTAAAATCAAAGATATCAAAGTTATCCCTGATATGCTGTGGATTGGTTGACTTCGGAAAGATGATGTTTCCTTCCTGAATGTGCCAACGCAGTATAATCTGCACATTAGTCTTTCCATACTTCTTAGCCAATTCGGTAAAAATCGGCTGATTGATAAGACCGGGATCACCGTGTCCGATAGGATACCATGATTCGATGACTGTGCCATAAGGAGCAAGCCGTTTTTTCAGAGCATCCTGCTGATAGTACGGGTGACACTCCACCTGCAGTACAGCAGGCTTGATCGTTGCTGCCTCGCATACTTCTTCCAGACGCTCGGATTCAAAGTTGCTAAGCCCGATTGCCTTTACTTTACCCTGTGCCACAGCTTTCTCCATATCTTTCCATGCACCCATATAATCACCCACCTGCTGATGGAGCAGAAGCAGATCAATATAGCCGATGTCCAGACGCTCTAACATCTTGTCAATACCAGCCATTGTCTTTCCCTCGCCGTACTCACTCGGCCACAGTTTGGAAGTAACCCAAATTTCATCTCGCGGGATACCGCTTTCCCGGACGGCTGCACCTACGCTGCGCTCATTTTGATAGGCATGAGCGGTGTCAATATGCCGATATCCTAATTTTAAAGCGCTAAGACACGCTTGCTTTGTTTCTTCGCCTTCCGGCACCATGAATACTCCCATGCCAAACTGCGGGATTTTTGTTCCGTTATTTAATGTGATATATATCTGTGTCATCCTGATTTCCTCCTCATTATAAAATATTTATTCTCTTTAACCATTTTTCAAGCATTTCATCACTTTTTGCTGCATCGTCGCCATTTATCGCCAGACCCTCTTTTATCGTTGGTTAGGGCAAAGCCTTGCGATGTCGTTTAAAGAATTGGAAAAGCCACTTCCTCCGTGAGAATAATTCTGTCCTGCGTGTGAAAAATACGCAATCAATATCTTAGCCATAAATACCTCCTGCTATCTGTTATAAAATATCCCTCATTGTTCCAGCTTTTCATATTCTTCGGATACAAGTTTCCGTGTTTGATTCATGCTTGATCTCCTTAACCTTCCATCATTCCGGCACACTGTTTCAGGTACTCCGTTATAGGAAGATGCTGCGGGCAAGCACGTTCGCATTGTTTACAGTTAATGCAGTCCGAAGCACGGTGTCCCTCTGCTGCAACATTTTGATATCCTTGAAGTGCCTCTGTCATCTGACCGTTCCCAAGCTGCTTATTCACTGCGGAGAAGATATCCGGAATTTTAATTTGTTTCGGGCAGCCGTCAGTGCAGTAGTGGCATGCTGTACAGGGGATTGTGGAGGAATTGCCCATAATTCGCTGCGCCTGCTGAATGATTTTTTGTTCTTCTTCATTTAATGGTTGGAAATTCTTCATGTAAGAAAGGTTATCCTCCATCTGCTCTATATTTGACATACCGGACAGTACCGTAATGATTCCGTCTAATGATGCTACAAAACGGATCGCCCATGAAGCATAAGACATATCTGGGTGGTAATCTTTGAACAGCTTCTTCACCTCTACCGAAGGATTGGCAAGCGTACCTCCTTTTACCGGCTCCATAACAACAATAGATTTACCGTGTTTTCGCGCTACCTCATAGTTAGCTCTGGAAGTCACGGATGGATTTTCCCAATCCGCATAGTTAATTTGAAGCTGAATGAAATCCACCTCCGGGTGTTTTGTGAGAATCCTGTCAAGAAGTTCCGGCCCGGCATGATAAGAGAATCCAAAGTACTTAATAAACCCCTCCGCCTTACGCTCTTTCACGAAATCCCAAAGATGATACTCATCGTACTTGGTATAATTGTTCTCCATAAAGGCGTGAAGCAGGTAATAGTCGAAATATTCTGCGCCTGTCCGTTCAAGACTGGTATAAAATTGCTGTTTCGCTGCTTTTTCATTCGGAGCCATCATGAATGCATTAAGTTTCGTTGCCAACGTGTATGATTCCCTCGGATATCGGTCAACCAACGCTTTCCTGATATCCATTTCTGAGGTGCCATAGACAAAAGCGGTATCAAAGTAGGTAAAACCTGCTTCCATAAACAAATCTACCATCTTTTTAACCTGTTCGATATCCGTACCCGACTTCTTTTGAGGCAGACGCATCAATCCGAATCCCAGCTTTGGTGTTTCTTTTCCAAAATAATCAGACATTGTTTTCCCTCCTTAAAAATTGTTTATTTTTGTTTTTAATCTATATATTCCGCTCCCATGTTCACTTCTTTGCGCTGTCCATAAACCTTCATTCCGGAAAGAGCGTTTTCCAATTCCCGAAATTCTTCATTGGACAGTTCCACTTTCCATGCCTCCAAGTTTTCAAGGATTCTCTCCTGATTTTTAGAACCCGGAATCGGAACAATATGGGGATATTTGTGTAACATCCACGCCAAGGAAATCTGCGCATTTGTCGCCTTCTTTCTCTTTGCCATATCTGATACCAGATCAAGGAACGGCTGATTGGCAATGATATTATCTTTTCTAAGCTGCGGAACCCATTTACGCACATCATCCCCAGAGAATTTTGTTTCTGTCGTCACCTTGCCGGAAAGGTAACCGCTGGCAATGGGTGAAAAAGAAACAAATCCGATATTATTTTTAAGACAGTACGGAATGACTTTCTTTTCATAATCCCGCTCCATCATGGAGTAGATATTCTGAACCGCCGAAACGGGTGTCACACGATGCGCCCTATCAATAAAATCCGTTGTTACCATGGAAAGCCCCCAACCACGGATCAGACCTTCTTCAATCAGCCGTCCCATGCCTTCCGCAACATACTCAATAGGGACACCCGTATTGATCCTGTGAAGATAATAGAGATCCACATAATCTGTCTGGAGCCGTTTCATAGATGCCTCCAGATGCTTCTTAAGCGCATCATAGGTAGAACCGCCGCGCTTTACTTCACCTGTACCGATAAACATTTTTGTCGCTAGTACAACGTCCTTTCTGCGTCCTTTAATCGCTTTGCCTACAATTTTCTCGTTATGTCCGGTCTGCATCATGTAAGGACCATAAGCCTCAGATGTATCAAGGAAATTACAGCCATAATCCAGAGCCTTACGGATCGCTTCAATACTGTAATCCTCTGATGGAATTTTACCGTAACCGTGTGAAAACCCCATACATCCCATGCCGATTTCAGAAACAGTGAGACTGCCTAATTGCCGCATCTTCATATCTGCTACCCTCTTTCTTAATTTCCTAATTGCTTAATAACCCTTGCCGGGTTTCCACCCACAACTGTATCCCGTGGCACATCTTTGGTGACGACCGCACCTGCAGCTACCACCGCATTTTCTCCTACCGTTACTCCTGCCAGAATAGAAGTGTTCGCCCCGATCCATGCATTTTTCTTAATATGCACCTTACCTACCAATAAGACCATGTGATCATCAAAATCATGATTGGCTGTAAGAATAGACGCGTTTGGCCCTATCATTACTCCGTCCTCTATCTCCACACCTCCTCTTGCCATGACTGTGAGACTGTGATTGATAAATACATGCTCTCCAAGCTTCATATTCTTTCCCATATCAATCTGCATGGGTGCCATGATGTTGCTAGTGTCGGGCATATTCGGAATCAATTCATGGAGCAGTTCCCTGCACTCAGGTTCCATAGGGTCTGTATGATTGATCTTAAAACACACACTGCGGGAACGCTGAATCTCCTTCCAGGTTTCCTGATAACTCTCATCTGCCATATTTACACGTTGAATTTCTGCTGACATACTTTTTACCTCCTGCACATAAATCCGATAATAATCATCTTCATTCTAAGAAATTATTGAATTGATTTTATTAATGTGTTACCATGTAACTGCTGTTACATATTTCTTGATTATGATTATATTTGCTTTACAGTTACAAATCAATGGACTCTTTTTTGTAATCAGGCACATAAGTAACTCTTTCCCAAAAAATGTTACTTAAAAATTTTTCACACGCGAATTTGTGCCTATGGTCCAAATATCACAGGTTGAGAGAAAGGTATAGTTATTAATATGAAACTTAACGGAACAGAGGATTTGCGCATCCGCAGAACTATCACCAATATAAAAAGTGCTTTTGAAGCACTTATCTGTGAAAAAGAATATGATTCCATTACAGTAAAGGAATTGTCCGACCGGGCCATGATCAACAAAAAGACCTTTTATCAGTATTACAACAATCTGGATGAATTGCTTAGCGAATTGAAAACTGATTTTTCATCACGCTATCTGGAGCAGATAGCCGGTTACAGGATTCCCGAAGACATGGATAAGATTAACCGGGCATTCTTCACTTTTTCCGCCTCTGCAGGTGAAGTTTATGACCGGATTACCTGCAGCGGAAGTTATGGAGTTATCCAAAAAGATCTCATGGAACAGACTATGAATGACCGTTGGTACGAATCACGTTGGTTTCAATCTTTTGATGAATATACACAGAGAATCATCCTCCAGTATGTACAAGTTTCAACCGTTGGTATCTACCGTCAATGGGTCATGGATGAGAAGAAAATGCCCTTGGAGGAATTGATACAACTTTCTTCCAAACTTATCAATCAGGGGATCAAGAATCTACGATAGGCACAGCTCAACCATCATCATTATTGGCATCCGCAGTATGATACTGCCTCCCACTTTGCTGTTACATCCATTCCTGGATCGCTTTTCTGACTCTCCGGTCAATATCCAGACGGGTTTCTTTACATTCTTTCGGATATTCTCTTGCTGCTTTAAAAGCCATTTTTACGAACATTCCAGAGCAAACAGGCAGCATTGTTTTCATCATGCTTTCCGGAAATACAAAGTGTGTCCCATAAACAATCGTCAGACGCGCCAATCAATAGCAATTTCCCTTTAATCTTCTCAATCGGAATCATTTCCTCCGGTCTGAGGGGATGTGCTTTTTCAGAATCATCAAACAGCTTCCATGAGTTGACCATATCTCCGGTTCTTTTACTCTCTGAGGCTATGACCTTCCAATATTCCGGATGTTTATATACAAACGGCATAAAAGGAAGCGACTCACCTTTATAGGAGAACAGGGATTCTCCCTCTACCGGCCATTCCTTGCATCCATCTTTTTTGCCCCTCATAAATCCCTGCCAGATAAAATCGCTTGGCGTCATTCCTATTGTCAGGGTTATATCATTAAAATAGGAGGCCGCTGTCAAAGCAAGCGTTCCTGTAGTGGAAGCACCAGCAATGCCAATCTTTCTGATTCCGTTTTTTTTCAGCCACATGATTGCATTCTCTATCCTCTCAAGCGGAAAATTATGATGTCCGTAATCTTTTTTACCCGGAGACATTGACATGACGTTTACCCCAAGTTTATGAAGCCATCTGACACCGCTTTTGGCCATAAAATCTTCCGGGTCATCTCCAAGCATTAGGATTATCGCAGCATCACTTTTGTTTTTGCATTTCCAATAGGCTCCGTAAAAGCCATCTGTTTCCGTCTCATAATGTACTCCATTCATAATCCGCATACTCTCCTTTAACCTTTCATCTTTGCCTCTGCATATGTCAGCGCCAGCGCACCTCCATAAACCTCCCTGTCTGTTACAGTAAAACCGTTAGCCTTTAAAAAATTCAAATATTCCTGTGGTTTCCATTTATGAAATACCTGAAATCCCGAAAGCTCCATCATCCGTATCTTCAAACGCCCAAATATGCTTCCTGCCGCCGTAAATGTCGGCGCGATCAAGATCCCATCCGGTTTTAACACGCGCCTGATTTCTGCCAGCGCCTTTTCCGGAGCCGGCATAATATGCAGGGCATTTGAAATGATTACTGCGTCGAATGTTTCGGGCGCATAAGGAAGCGCTGTTGCATCCTGCACGGAAAAATGCAGTCTGGAAGAATGTGTCCTTTGCTTTGCCTGTTCTATCATCTTTTCTGAAAAGTCCGTTGCTTCCAGCATTTTTACATTCCCTGCAAGCTGTACGGACAAAACTCCTGTGCCGCAGGCAAGCTCCAATACATACATTTCTTTGTCCAGTTTCTTTTTCATACGGCGCAAAATCTGTGTATAAGTATTCTTTTCTATCGATATTGTCCTGTCATAACGTTTTGCCCACTTGTCCCAGAAGCCTTTATTGTCGTTTCTATTCATAATTCCTCCTCAAAATAATGTACATATCCATGCAGCAAATAGCTTTATTTAAATTGTTCTCTGTTTCTTTTTGTATCCACAGTCACAGTACGGTCCGCCAATCTTCCTGCCGATCTCTGCAATTTTCTCTTTGGATCTATTTTCAACCTTCAGCATTCTCTTTCCCCTTCCTGCACCGGAAAGCCGCCATGCCCTCCACGGTCTTTACTTCCGCTTTCCGATACATGGCGTTCAACCGTTCTCTCAGGCTTCCCGCCGTTTCATAGGGCGGCGTAAAGTACCCCTTTGGTGTGTAAATTTTATCAACCAGAACATCTGTCCGTTTATTTTCACCTTTTACATAAAAACAGCCGCAGAATATCCCGCCCGATTTCAGGACACGGAAAATCTCACTGTATGCCGCATCCTTGTCAGGGAAAGCATGGAAACCATTCAGTGACAGTACCAGATCAAAACTCTCGTCTTCAAAGGGCAGCTTTCCCACGTCCCCCTGCATAAAGCGGACATTCCTAAGACCACGTTTCTCTGCCTGCCGTTTTGCCCGTTCCATCATATTCGGGGAATAGTCAAGGCAGATGATGTCTGCACCCGGCATCGTTTCATACACCGGCATGCTAAGTACCCCTGTTCCCACAGGCACTTCCAGCATTTTGCCGCTAAAATCATTTGGGATGCCGGACAATGCCAATTCCAGATAATGATCATTCTTTCTCTTGTCCATGTTCCACACCAGCTTACACACCGCTTTTCCCAATAAAGTGGAACAGGTAATCATCCCATCATAGAAAGTTGCATCCCCTCCCAGGTTTTTATAAGCGTTTTTAATTTCTTCGTGTCTGTTCATTTTCTCCTCCTCTCATTGTCGATTTTATTTATTTTATACATTCATCTCCTACTTATAGTTAGTAGTAGCTAACTCTATGTCATACTCATGATTTTTATGTGTTATTTATGTGTTTTATCCGACCTGCGGGATATACACCATTATAGCTTTATAAATCTCCCATTTTCCCCATATATTCTTTGGTTTTGTTATTCCTTTTCACATTAATCATCCATGGATCCTGATCTTTTAAAAAGGTTAGGAATGACTAATCAATAATTTTAATTAATGCGGCTGCTTTTTAGTTAGCAGCCGCTAACTTCATTCCAAGTATACAACTTCTTTACTGCTCTTGTCAATAGGTGACGTAATCATTGATCACTGATAGGATTACCTGCTATTTCAAGCTCAGGTATCCTTAAACCGTCTAAC
>CAMWKA010000059.1 GCA_947174725.1 uncultured Lachnospiraceae bacterium
CGTTGTAGCAGCAGATGATAAATAAATAGATATTTGCGAAACTCTCAATAACAGAAATCTTATTGTCAATGCTGCACAATAGAGAAAAATTTTGTCAGAGTTTCGCAATTGCCTTGTAGACAAATAAATTTCGAGAGGAGAAAGATCATGGCAAGAAAAAAGATTATTGCCGGCAACTGGAAGATGAACATGACTCCCAGTGAGGCAGTTAAATTGGTGGAAGAACTGAAACCGTTGGTAAAGAATGAGGAAGTAGATGTTGTATATTGCGTACCTGCAATTGACATTGTTCCGGTGGTAGAAGCGGTCAAAGGAACGAATGTAGAGGTTGGCGCAGAGAATATGTACTTTGAGGAGAAGGGCGCTTATACAGGCGAGATTTCCGCTGCAATGTTAGTTGATGCAGGCGTTAAGTATGTTATCATCGGACATTCTGAGAGACGTGATTACTTTAAGGAGTGCGACTGCCTTCTGAACAAAAAAGTGAAGAAGGCATTGGAAGCAGGACTTGTTCCTATCCTTTGCTGCGGTGAAACACTTGAGCAGAGAGAAATGGGTGTGACCATGGACTGGATCAGACTGCAGATCAAATCCGATCTGGATGGCGTTACTGCAGATCAGGTAAAGGGTATTGTCATTGCTTATGAGCCGATCTGGGCAATCGGAACAGGTAAGACAGCTACAACAGAGCAGGCTGAAGAAGTGTGCAAGGGCATCCGTGACTGCATCGCAGAGATGTACGATGGAGCAACAGCAGAGGCTGTCCGCATCCAGTACGGCGGATCTGTTAATGCAGGCAATGCAGCAGAACTGTTCGCACAGCCGGATATTGACGGCGGTCTTGTGGGCGGCGCATCTCTTAAGGCTGATTTCGGAAAGATCGTTTGCTATAAGTAAGTAATTGAGCCGCTGAGGGCGGCATATAGAGCAATATGAAAACACCGGATATAGGGATAAAAACCTTATATCCGGTGTTTTTATTGCGTTATAGGCAATTGCGAAACTATTGACTTTCTATATCCAGTTGTGCAATGCAGACAATATCATACGCCGGGTGCTTGTGCGCTCGCCGGCACTTAGGTGCCGTATTTTGGCATCTTAGTACCGCTGCAGAGCGCACGCAGCGGAAGCGTGCCCGGCGATGATATGTCTGTGTTGCGCAACGAAAGAATGTAAAACCATTGTTTCGCAAATACCTATTTATTGCGTTAAAATAGGAGGGGTTGAGAAGAATGTCATGTCATATTTTTCTATGCCCGATTCTTTTTAGTTGTATCAATCCAATTGATGTGTTAAAATATGGAAGAAATAAATTTCCCCAACATATGTAATGGGAGAAAAATTTGATTGATAGAGGCGGATTATGGAAGAGGAAGAAAAGTTAAACAAGGAAGTCCGAAGGAAAGAAAAGCAGCATGCAAAAGGAAAATTATTTGCGACGGAAAGATTAGCCTTACTATATGACGATGGGGAATATCGGGAACTTACCAATCCGAACGGCAGGGACGGTGTATATGTATGTATCGGCAAGGTTTTTGGACAGGAGGTTGTCTCTGTTACCCATGATTTTACATATAGGGGCGGCAGTTTTGGAATACAGCAGAGCAGAAACATTATCAAAGCGCAGAAGCTTGCGATCAAGAAAAAGTGTCCCTATGTCATGTTGAATGATTCCGGCGGCGCGAGGATACAGGAAGGCATTGACGGTCTTGCCGGTCTTGGTGATATGTTCTGCAATATGGTAGACGCGTCAGGATATATACCGCAGTATTCTGTGATCCTGGGACCATGCGCAGGCGGGATCGCTTATGCCGCGGGACTTTCCGACTTTGTATTTATGGTACAGGGGATCGGTCAGATGTATGTGACCGGGCCTAAGGTGGTAAAAAGCGTGGGACTGGGTACTGTTACGGCAGAGGAGCTGGGCGGTGTAAAACTTCATTCGGAAGTCAGCGGATGCGCGCATTTTAATTATGAAGATGAAAAGACCTGTTTTCAGGAATTGAGGAAACTGATTTCCGTGGTTCCGCCATGCAGCAAAGGTAATATGACGGTTCCTGCAAAAGACAATTTTATCAAACAAAACGAATTTTCGTTTCAGCTTCCGGAAAGCGACCGGCATGGTTATGATATCCGTGAGCTGATCCGCGATGTTGTGGATGATGACAGTTTTATGGAGATTCATTCCATGTTTGCGCAGTCGGTGGTCGTAGGCTTTGCAAAACTGTATGGAATCCCGGTTGGTATTATCGCCAATCAGTCAATGTGCAATGCCGGTACGTTGGACTGCGACACAAGCGATAAGGCTGCCAGACTGGTGAGATTTTGTGACGCGTTTCATATGCCGGTGGTAACATTTACGGATGTGACCGGATTTCTGCCGGGGCTGGAACAGGAGAGCAAAGGCGTGATCCGGCATGGAGCAAAGCTGTTGTATGCGTTTGCGGAATCAACGGTGCCTAAGGTTAACGTGATTGTCCGGAAAGCATATGGAGGGGCATACATTGCCATGAACAGCCGGACGATGCGGGCCGACAAGGTATTCGCGTGGCCATCTGCCAAGATCGCGGTGATGGGAGAGCAGGGGGCTGTTGAGATCCTTTACGCAAAGGAAGTAAAACAGATGGATAAGGAAGCCCGTCAAACCTTCCTTGCTGAAAAAGCGGAGGAGTACCAAAAAGAGGTGGTCGGTTATAAGCTGGGGCTGGAACATGGCTATATCGATGAACTGATCATGCCGGAGCAGACAAGGGATAAGATTTATGACGTGATTGTGAAACATAAAAGAAAAAGCATCTTTGGAATGAAGAAAAAACACGGCAACATTCCTCTCTAAAATAAGGATGCCCAATTTGCGTCATGAAAATAATTGACTGAACAAATAAATAATGATAATATTTAAAATAGTTTCTGGTAAAAAAAGGAGGATAATCCGTAATGAGAAAAGGGAGAATGAGAAGATCATTATTGTCCGCATTGTTGGTGGCTGTGATGCTGATTGGGAACTGCCTGGTTGTTAGCGCTGCGCCTCAGACGATGCCGGATGGAACCGTTTTTGATGCTGAATATTATGCACAGAGCAATCCGGATGTTGCAGCAGTAGTCGGAACGGATGCAAATGCGTTATATCAGCATTATGTTAATTTTGGCAGGGCAGAAGGCAGATTGCCGTATGCAGGTGCAACGCCGGCTGCTGCACCCAGCGCGGGCACTGTTGCTGCAGGTCCTGGCGCAAGACTGCTGGACAGATCTACGATCCAGTTTTCAGCACATTTTACAAGCCTGCCTGCTTCTGATGACGGTGTGCTGTATGTATATGAGCTGGCTGTTTTTGAGGATGCGGTACCTGCGGGACGCGCGCCGATCATGAGCCTGCCGATGACTGCTGACCCGGTGGTTACATTCCCTTATACAGCAGCAAGACTGTATGAGAAATTTGCTTTTGTTACAATTAAGGGTGGTGTTCCTACCATTGCAGGCAACCCTCAGTTTATTACAAACCCTGAAGTGCTGGCGGATAAGAATGTTTCCAGACCTACTACATTCCAGGGATTACAGGGACCTACCCATGAGTATCAGTTTAATAATTACCCGATGCAGGGTGGCGCTAACAATGGTTATCCCATCGGATATCTGGCGAAGACGGTTGCCCTGTTAAATAATTCCGGCAATCCTACAATCACGCATCCGCTTGGACGCTCCGGTTATGCCGGGGATCCGCATCCGGTTGATGAGCAGTTCAATATTTTCATGTTTAACGCAACCGATCAGGCGGGCGTCAACGCATTGACAAGCGAAGTAAGCTGGCTGGCGAAAAATGGCAGTGCCGACGTATTCATCATCGGAAACGAAGTGAATGTGCGTAAGTGGAATTACATTCAGTGGCAGGGTGGCGTTTCATGGGATTATTATGTAGATCAGTACGCGGATGCATTCCGTGTTATGTATAATGCGATCAAGAGCCAGAATGCGGGCGCAGAAGTACTGATTTGTCTTGACCAGTGCTGGGACAGAAACCGTGCCGTAGACAGATACAATTACATCGATGGAAAAGATTTCTGCGATACTTTTAATGCCATAATTTCAGCAGGTGGAAATATCGATTGGGGTGTTGCTGTACATCCTCATCCCGTTCCATTGACCAACGCGAAGTTCTGGGCAACCGGTTCTTATGAGAGAGCTCAGATCGACAGTAATAAGATGATTACTTTTGAGAACCTCAGTGTTGTAGTTAATTATCTGTCACAGCCGCAGTTCTTAGCTCCTGACGGCAGCAGACGTTACATGATCGATAGTGAGGAAGGACTGGTAAATACACAGGGTGATGCTGTGCAGGGTGCTGCCATTGCTGCTGCTTATGAGTCGGCAAGGAGAAATGGCTTGTCACAGATTATCTTCTTAGGAGAAAATCACGGCCCGGGTCTGGATTATACCATGATAGGTCAGGCTGCAGCCGTATATAATTCATTTGGAACTCCTCAGGAAGCTGCTTACATGGAGTGGGCAAAGGGCGTGATCGGTATCAGCGATTGGAGCCAGGTATTGCGGTAAGCATTTCCGGACAAAAAAGAGTTGAATACAGAGAGCCGGGCGAGACAGTGTCGTCCGGTTCTTTTTTGGAAACAGGAAAGGAAGGGAATATTGCCATGGGAGAAAAGAGGATCTTGGATCAGTCGGACAGAAGAGAGCGGATGCTGACAGCGCTTTATCTATTTATTTTCTTTGTCGTGGCATCTTCTATTGCACTGGCGCAGCCCCTTTATGATACGCCGCCCGTTTATGCCAATGCACCGGATGAACATGCAAGATATCTTGTCCCGCAGTACATCTGTGAACATGGCAAACTTCCCACCGCTTATGATGAGGAAGTTCGTATTCCGGGATATGGCTCTTCTTACGCGCTTTATAATGTCCTGCCGTATATTTTCATGGGATGGGTAATGCGGTTTGTGGATCTGTTTACAGACAGCGAATTATACTTATTATACAGCGCGCGTTTGGTCAATGTTCTGTTTGGCATAGCTATGGCTTTTGTGGTTAGAAAACTGGCGGTCAGGATCTTTGACGGGGAAGCAAAAAAAATCTGTCTGGACTGGCTGTTCTGCTTTTTGGTGATGTTTATGCCGCAAAGCCTGTTCCTTCATACTTATGTGAATACGGATTCTATGGCAATGCTTTCAACTGCGCTGATCTTATATGCGCTGGTCAGCATTTATCAGGATGGATTTTACGTCTTCAATAGCGGCGTTTTATGCACCGGCGTGATATCATGCACACTTTCTTATTATAATGCGTATGGTTATATCGTCAGCGCGGTGCTGCTCTGCCTTGCTTATTTTGTAAAACCGGTTTCCGGAAAGCCGCATGAGGCGGGACAGGGAAGCTTAAGGATCTCCTATGATTGGAAGAATATGTTCCGTCATGCGGTGCCTATCACCGCGGTGATCTTACTGGGTACGGCGTGGTGGTTTATACGCAGCTATATCTTGTATGACGGTGACATTCTTGGATTTCGCACGGCGGACAAAATGATGGAATTATATGCGGTGGATAAGGTCAATCCCTTGACATCCCAGACGTATCAGCAGATGGGATATACACTTCGGCAGATGATACGGGAAACAGACTATCTGACGATTGCGTATGCTTCTTTTGTCGGAGCATACGGTTCCCTGTCCATTTTTGCAGATATCTGGATCTATCGTTTTTATAAACTGTTCTTTTACGGAGGGCTGCTGGGATATCTCGTTACGATTCCTTTTTATAGAAAACATCATGAAGGGAAAAGGCTGTTTTTCCATGCCAATCTGATTTTCTGTATCCTTATGCCGGTAATTTTAATGGTTTATTATGCTTATACATCAGACTTTCAGGCGCAGGGGAGATATATGATGCCGATGCTTCTGCCGCTTATGATATATGTGGTGAAGGGACTGGAACGGCTGGCTGCGCTTGTATATAGGATGGCGCATGGAAGCGTAGAAAAACCCGGCAGGGAGAGCCGGACGGTGACTTGGGAAACTGTTATGAGGATAGCAGTGATCCTTGCGATGGCAGGTATCATTCTGATGCTGCTCTGGATGGTTTACGGGACAGCCATGCCGATATATTGCCAATTCTTGACAGTTAACTGATAAATCGGTATAATTTTCTATATGTGAAATTGCAGGAAAGATACAGGACGGGAGAAGGCGGGACGGATATGATCCTAGGATTTTGTATTACCGGAATTATATTAGTGGTTTTTATGGCTGTCTGTATCGTTATGATGGGGCGCATCAGGAAAGAGATCGTTAACACGATGCGCTTTTTGTTTGCCGTCGCAATCCTGACCATGCTTTGCAATATAGCGGCGGTACTTGTGTCTGAAGGGGAAGAGTATTTCGCGATGCTGATGCATGCACTTTATTTTGCTTTGACGGATTGGCTGGTTGTGGCGTTGTTCTACTTCGCGAAACACTACACAGGTTATTTTGAGAAGAATAAGGCTGTCGTCAGGCTTTTTTCGTTCCTTTCCATCGTGGATACCATATCTTTGTTTGCAAATCTTTATTTCAAACATATTTTTTACTGTGAATGGACAGAGATACATCAGGGAGCTTTGGAGTATTCCTGTTATTCCGTACATACTAAGATGCCGGGGTATCTTTCGCATATTCTGATCGTATATTCCATGGCGTTATTTGTTATAGGTGTATTTTTTGTAAAAGCGAGGAAAACCATTAAGCTGTACCGCAGAAAATATGATGTGATCCTGTATTCTTTTATGATCATTCTGGGTGTCAATGTCGCTTATCGTTTCGTAAATATTGCGATTGATATTTCTGTGATTTTTTATGTTCTTTTAGCGATAACAATCGGTTATTTCGGACTTCTTTATATTCCCAAAGGGCTGACGGCGAGACTGTTATCATTTTCCGTTAAGGATATGAGCATGGGTATTCTCTGTTTTGATCTGGTGGGAAACTGCATCTATGTCAATGATATGGCAAAGCGTTTGTTTGGGCAGTCCGAGTGTAAAGATTATGAGTTTTTTGAAAAATATTATGCGGACTGGCTGGAAGAACAGGGCGATGAGGAACTGGTGGATACGACATGGCGGGAACAGCAGATCAATGGAGATAAAATAAACTATTATGAAACAAAGTTTAAAAGGCTGCTGGATGATGATGGGAATTTTGTCGGCGCATATTTCAGTATCGTAGATATGACGGAGGAAATCACAAAATATGAGAAGGAGCGTTACCGTGCGACGCATGACGAATTGACCGGAATATTCAACAGAGTCGGATTTATGGAACAGGCGCATATGGTATTGGAAAACGATCCTGATACGAAGCGCTGTATTATGTACGTGGATGTGAAAGACTTTAAATTGTATAACGATATGTTTGGTGTAGAAGCCGGAGATAAACTTTTGATTAAGATTGCAGGAATAATGAGGCAGGAATATTCAGAGAATATTGTATACGGACGTTTGTCCGGCGACAGGTTTGCAGTATGTATGCCGGTGGAACGTTTTGATGAACAGAGGATAACCAATTATATCAGGACAGCCGCTGCAGAGGACGGGAATGACGTATATCATGTCCATATCCAGCTGGGCATTTATTTTATCACGGATCCTGCCATGGATGTTTCGGTGATGTGCGACCGTGCCAGAATAGCGATTCAGTCTATCAAATCAGATTATCAGAAGTATGCGGCATATTATGATGAGAAGCTGGGAGATCAGCTTTATAAGGAGAAAAAACTGATCAGTGGTTTTGAGGAGGCAATGGATGACGGACAGTTTCGGATGTATCTTCAGCCACAGATTGCTGCGGACGGTACATTGCTGGGAGCGGAGGCATTGGTGCGCTGGATGCATCCCGTAGACGGATTGATTCCGCCGATTGCGTTCATCCCATTGTTTGAGCAGACGGGATATATTCATAAGCTGGATATGTGTGTGTGGGAGCTTGCCTGCGAGAAACTGGCGGAGTGGAAGAAGATGGGCAGGGAGGATCTGCATATTTCGGTCAATATATCCGCAAAGGATTTTTACTATTTGGATCTTTATGAGACATTTACCGGATTGGTAAAGAAATATAAAATCGCGCCTAAGAATCTGAAACTGGAGATTACGGAAACGGCGGTTATGACAGAGATGAGCAAACAGTTAAAGCTGCTAGACAGACTGAGGGAATTTGGCTTCCATATAGAGATCGATGATTTCGGAAGCGGTTATTCTTCCCTGAATACATTGAAGGATATGAATGTAGATGTAGTCAAGATGGATATGGGATTTTTGAAAAAGACGGAGCATCAGGATCGGAGCCGGATCATTATGGACGCCATGATCACGATGTCAAAAAAGCTTGGTATTGCCGTCATTACAGAGGGCGTCGAGACGGAGGAACAGGTATCATTTTTAAGGACTTCCGGCTGCGATATGTTTCAGG
>CAMWKA010000060.1 GCA_947174725.1 uncultured Lachnospiraceae bacterium
ATGACGAGCAGATTTTACTTGCAAGCGTATTTGATAACCTTGGAAAAGGCGCTGCCGGGGCGGCGATCCAGTGTATGAATCTGGTGCTGGGCTGTGAAGAAACGAAAGGATTGAATCTCTAAATAATAATAAATTCAAAATTTTTCAAAAATTCCCATAAAAACCATTTCTAAAAACGTATCTTTTATAACAGCGTTATTAACTGGGATATTTAAGATTGCGGGAAAGGATGTGGTTTAAGTCATGTGTGGTCAAAAAAAGATAGTTATCTTTAAGAAAGTTATATTCCCCCTGTTGACCATCATTTTGCTCTTTCCCATTCCCCTGCACTTAAAGGATGGCGGAACCGTTGTGTATCAAGCTGTCCTTTACAGCGTGCATAAGGTTCATAGCATGGACTTAGTGGACTCTGAGCTGGTTTATCTCGAAGGAACGATTGTTAAAATCTTAGGGATAGAAGTATTTAACAATGTTGAAACTCCGGAACCATCCCAGAGGACGATTCAGGATAATCAGGAATCTCAGGAATATTTTCAGGAATCGTTTACAGTAGGCGGAATAGAGGTGTCTGCTTCAGAAGCATATCAGACATTGACGGATACGGAACTGACGGATGCGGTAGAGAGACTTCTTGAAGAAAAATACGGAGAGGAGTTCTGCTGCGAGCAGTATATTTATTATGAAGAATTTTCGTTATTGATGGATCTGACCGCCTATCCGGCAGCTGATCCGGAGCTTCGGTTTGCGGTTGATGTGCGGGGTGCGGATCAATTGGAACTATGGTGGGATAAATATTATAACGAACTTTATCGGGAAGATGTTGACAGGTATATATATGAGGCGGTAGCGTCTGACGGGATCGGTCAGGAGGAAATTTTTGTAAATCTCCATGGAATGATGACAACGACCGGAGTTTCTGCGGAAACATTTTATCAGCAGGGAATGAATATTATGATCTGCATTCCGGAGGACCGGGTAGAAGAGGTCCAAGGCAGCATACAGGATATCATAGAAGATATTTATGAAAAGACACAGTCGGAACATCTGTTTTGGATCTATCTTTGTACGGATGGGATCCATGGCTGGAATGATTTTCAGTATGACGGGATATGGGAATCTTACAGAGTGGAATATACGGAGGGGCATTTGGATGTATTCCTTGGCAGTACGCCGGGGCTGTTTTGCGAGATCCCTATCCAAAACGAGGAGACAGCGGCAGCCTCACAGGGGGATTATCCTGCCATGGTGGTGGTGGACGGCGTCCTGTATAAGGATACGGGAAAGATTAGTACGGAGCTTCGTTGCGGGATGATGGACGGAGAGATCACAAGCACGGTGGATACGGTGCCTGCGGAAGATGATCAGTCCAATTTCGGCACAGGATATGGCTATCAGTATGGTATGAGTGGTATTGAGGTATTAATTGATGGGGAATGGCATATCTTTGAGCCATATACTGACGAAGAGTAAGTGGGAATGCATACACGGCGCTAGTAATTAAGAAAAACTTACGGATAGGTCAAAACAGGAAGGAAAGGGAGGAAGAAAAGTGAAAAAGAGGATCGTTGGGACCATATTGGCTGTAATGCTTGGCATGGCAATCTGTGCGGGTTGTGGCGGGAAGGATGCGTCAGACCGTATGGATGAGCCAGGGATTGAGAGCGAGCAGGATGTCGCCGGCAGTGTGGACAGTGGAAGTGAGCAGGATGTCGCCGGCAGTTTGGACAGCGGAAGTGAGCAGGATGCCGGAGAAAGTACAGACAAAGGAAGTGTGGAAATGGCGGAATATGATGAAGAACAGATAAGAGATGGGTATATCGACTATTCGATCGAGCTGTTGAAGGAATCCGTGACAGATGGAACCAACAGTATGATTTCTCCGCTGTCGGTGATGATGGCGATGGATATGGCGGCAGCAGGGGCGAAGGGCAGTACGCAGGATCAGATAACGCAGATGTTCTGCCCGGGCGCAAGCCAGGCACAGATCGAGAGTTATTTAAACGATCTGCTGGAGCGTTATCAAGCCAATGAAGATGTGGAACTTCATATTGCCAATTCCATCTGGATCAACGATGGGTATGCAGAAGAAATCAATACGGAATATCTGGACAGAGCCAATCAGGTCTTTGACGCGACGGCAAGGGTCCTTCCCTTTGACGCTGCGGCGGTGGATGAGATCAACGGCTGGGTAGATGAAAATACGAACGGCATGATCGATCGTCTGTTAAATTCGCTTCAGCCGGATACAGTGTTGTGCCTGCTCAATGCAACTGCTGTAGAAGCCCCTTGGGCGGAGCCTTATGAGGACGCACAGGTCTGGGAGGATGATTTTACTGATGCGGCGGGACAGACGCAGACCGTAGAGATGATGCACGGTACGGAGGAAGATTATTTTGAGACGGAGGACGCTGTGGGCTTCCTGAAATATTACGAGGGCGGCGAGTATGGCTTCCTGGCGATCCTGCCAAAGGATGGAGTGACGGTTGAGGAATATCTTGCAGGTATGACGGGAGAAAGTTACCGGGAGTTTTATAATACCAGAACAGGAGCGTATAAGGTCCATACCATGATGCCGAAATTCACATATGAATATGAACTGACCATGAATGACGTATTGTATGCTCTAGGGGTGAAAGATGCGTTTGATGGCAGTCTGGCTGATTTTTCCGGTATTGCAAGTCCGGTCGCGGGCAATCTGTATATTGATCTGGTGGTGCATAAAACATTTATCGAAGTGGGGCAGTACGAAACAAGAGCGGCGGCAGCTACAGGGGTAATGATGACAAACCTTTCCATACCCGTAGAAGAGGAATACAGGGAGGTCTATTTAAACAGACCGTTCATTTATGCTATCATTGATATGGAGAGTGGCGCGCCGATCTTTATCGGGACGTTGCAGAGTGTACAGTAAACTAAGTTGATAAATTTTGAGGTGGCAAGTTGCACAAATAATAATCTGTGCCTATGCCGCTGTACAGAAATAAGAATTTCTAAACATTCCTAATTTAAGTTGTGAAAGACGGACGCAAACGGGGCAATTCGCCATCCATGGCTCAGTTGCCCCTTTTCGGAACATCGTGTTCCGAAATTGCTGAATATTGGATAGGAATGTTAAGAATTTCTAATTTCCTTCCAATGCATATGAACAGATTATTATTTGTGCAGCTTGCCATATGATCTCTTTAAAGGTACCTTTTGACACCCGAATCTTAAAGTCGATATATAAAGAAGGGAGAATTATTATGAAAAAGTGTGTAGTATCAGCAATGATTGCAGCATTAATGATCGGAGTTGCGGGATGCGGTGAGAAAACTTCCGCTTTGGGAAATGCGGAAATTCCGCAGCAAGAGATCGATCCGGCGGTGGAAGAGCAGATGCGGGATGAGAGCGACAAGAGTCTGGAAGATTATGACGTTGATGAGATGCAGGAGGGATATCTGGATTATTCCATGAGATTATTTGCCGGATCGGTGACAGAAGGGACGAACAGCATGATCTCTCCGGTATCGGTGATGATGGCGCTGGATATGGTGGCAGCCGGAGCCAATGGGGAAACGCAGTCGCAGATCACGGAGTTGTTCTGCGCGGGAGCGGAACAGTCGCAGATGGAACATTTCTGCCGTGATCTTCTTGACAGATATGAGGAAAGTCAGGATGTGGAGCTGCATCTTGCCAATTCCATCTGGATCAAGGATACGATCGCAGATGCGATCAATGAGGATTATCTGGTGCGGACGGATCATATTTTTGATGCGGAGGCGGTGCTTGCGCCATTTGACCAGACGACTGTGGAGGCAGTCAACGGCTGGTGTGATGAAAAAACGGACGGAATGATCGATCATCTGCTGGATGAAATTGCGCCTGATACAAAGCTGATTCTTCTGAATGCAACGGCTTTGGATGCGCCCTGGGCGGAACCATATGAGGATTATCAGGTGAGGGAGGAGACATTTACCAATGCGGATGGCGATACGGAAGATGTGAAGATGTTAAACAGTACGGAATATAGTTATTTTGAGACAGAGGACGCTGTCGGATTTATGAAATACTATGAAGGCGGAGAATATGCGTTCCTTGCTATTCTTCCGGAGAAAAGCATGACAGTAGATCAGTATGTGCAGAGTCTTACCGGCGAGAAATATATGGAGTTTTGGAACAGCCGGACGACTGATTATGATGTATGGACAAAGCTGCCGGAATTCACCTATGAGTATGAACTGACGATGAATGGAGTTTTGGCGGATATGGGAATGAAGCAGGCATTTGATTCCGCAACTGCGGATTTTACCGGAATTACCGACTATACTGACCTATACATTGATCTGGTACTGCATAAGACATTTATCGAGGTAGGACAGTACAGAACGCGCGCGGCTGCGGTTACGGTAATTGAGATGACTGATGGCTGTGCAATGGTGGAACCGGTTGAGATTAAGGAAGTCTATCTGGATCGTCCGTTTGTGTATGCCATTGTAGAAGTAGATACCGGTATGCCGCTGTTTATCGGAACGCTACAGAGCGCGCAGTAGATCCAATTGCAAATTTGTGCCGGAGCTTCATAAATTTATTTGATGGCAGACGCAAATTTGAAATCTGCGCCGCCATGTTGTTAAACGCTCCGGAAAGGAGAATGATTATGAAAAAGTGTGTAGTATCAGCAATGATTGCGGCATTAATGATTGGAACTGCGGGATGCGGAGAGGATGCATCTGCTTCCGGGAATACGGAAGTTTTGGCACAGGAAATCGATCCGGCAGTGGAGGAACAGCTGCGGGTTGAGATCGACCAAAGTCTGGAAGATTACGACGTTGAGGAGATGCGGGAGGGATATCTGGATTATTCCATGAGATTGTTTGCCGGATCGGTGACAGAAGGGACGAACAGCATGATCTCTCCGGTGTCGGTGATGATGGCGCTGGATATGGCGGCAGCCGGAGCCAATGGGGAAACGCAGGCACAGATCACGGATTTATTTTGTGAGGGCACCAGTCAGGAACAGGTGGAACATTTCTGCCGTGATCTGCTCGACAGGTATGAGGAAAGTCAGGACGTGGAGCTGCATCTTGCCAATTCCATCTGGATCAGGGATGTGTTTGGGGATCAGATCAACGAGGATTATCTGGTGCGGGCGGATCATATTTTTGATGCGGAGGCAGTGGTAGCACCGTTTGACCAGACGACGGTTGATGCGATCAATCAGTGGTGCGACGACAACACAGATGGGATGATCGATCATCTGTTAGATGAGATCGAGCCGGATATAGAGCTGATCTTGCTGAATGCAACAGCTTTAGATGCGCCTTGGGCGGAACCATATGAGGATCATCAGGTGACGGAGGAGACGTTTACCAATGCGGACGGCGATACGGAAGATGTGGAGATGTTAAACGGTTCGGAGAGAGCTTATTTTGAGACAGAGGACGCCGTCGGGTTTTTGAAATACTATGAAGGACGTGAATACGCGTTTCTTGCCATTCTTCCGGAGGAAAGCATGACAGTAGATCAGTATGTGCAGAGTCTCACTGGTGAAAAATACCTGGAATTCTGGAATAGCCGGACAGCAGAATATGAAGTAGAGACAAAAATGCCGGAGTTTACTTATGAGTATGAACTGAAAATGAATGATGTCTTAAGTGATATGGGAATGGTTCAGGCGTTTGGGTATAGTGCTGATTTTACGGGGATTACTGGTGAACCGGATCTGTATATTAACACGGTATTACATAAAACGTTTATTGAGGTTGGGCAGTATAGAACCCAGGCAGCGGCTGTTACTGCGGTGTTATTGCAAGGAAAAAGTGCGGAAATACCTTCAGAGAGGAAACAGGTCTATCTGGATCGTCCGTTTGTTTATGCCATTGTAGAAGTAGATACCGGCATGCCGTTGTTTATCGGGACGTTGCAGAGCGCACAGTAAAAACTTATTGTAATCTTTTAAATTTTGAAGCGGCAAGCTGTGCAAATAATAATCTGTTCATGTGCATTTGGAAGGAAATTAGAATTTCTTAACATTCCTTTCAATACCCAGCAATTTCGGAACACGATGTTCCGAAACGGGGCAACTGAGCCATGGATGGCGAATTGCCCCGTTTGTGTCCGCTTTCCACAACTTAAATTAGGAATGTTTAGAAATTCTTATTTACGTACAGCGGCACATGCACAGATTGTTATTGTGCAGCTTGCCATTTAATTTATTTAAAGGAACTTTTTGACGCTCGAATTCTAATGATAATATATAAAAGAAGAAAGATATATAAAGAAGGGAGAATTATTATGAAAAAGTGTATATTATCGGCTATCATCGCCGCATTGATGATCGGAGTTGCGGGATGCGGAGAGAAGGCTTCCGATTCGGTAACTGTGGAAATTCCGGAACAGAACATCGATCCGGCGGTGGAGGATCAACTGTGGGAAGAGATTAATAAAAATCTGGAAGATTATGACGCAGAACTGATGAGGGAGGGATATCTGGATTATTCCATGAGGTTATTTGCCGGATCGGTGGAAGAAGGGACGAACAGCATGATCTCTCCGGTGTCGGTGATGATGGCGCTGGATATGGCGGCAGCCGGCGCCAATGGGGAAACGCAGGAACAGATTACGGATTTATTCTGTGAGGGCGCCAGTCAGGAACAGGTGGAACATTTCTGCCGTGATCTTCTTGACAGGTATGAGTCAAGTCAGGACGTGGAACTTCATCTGGCTAATTCCATCTGGATCAGGGATACGGCTGCGGATCAGATGAAAGAAGATTATCTGGTGAGGACAGATCGTATTTTTGACGCGGAGGCAGTGATTGCACCGTTTGACCAAACAACGGTTGATGCGGTCAATCAGTGGTGCGATGACAATACAGACGGGATGATTGATCATCTGTTAGATGAGATTGACCCGTATGCGCAGCTGATCCTGATGAATGCCACGGCTTTGGACGCTCCCTGGGCTGACCCATATGAGGATCATCAGGTGAGAGAGGAGACATTTACCGATGCAGTCGGTGATACGGAAGATGTGAAGATGTTAAACAGTACGGAAGATACCTATTTTGAGACAGAGGACGCCGTCGGGTTTATGAAGTATTATGAAGGATATGAATATGCTTTTCTTGCCATCCTTCCTAATGAGGATATGACAGTGGATGAATATGTGCAGAGTCTTACCGGTGAGAAATATATGGAGTTCTGGAACAGTCGGACGACTGCTTATGAAGTATGGACAAAGCTGCCGGAATTTACCTATGAATATGAGCTGAAAATGAATGATGTCTTAGGCGATATGGGAATGATTCGGGCGTTTAATGAGGATGCTGATTTTACAGGGATTGCTGAGTTTTTGGATGGGAATCTGTATATTGATACGGTACTGCATAAAACATTTATCGAGGTGGGGCAGTATAGAACCCGTGCGGCTGCTGTTACGGCAGTTATCATGGAGGCTGGCTGTGCAATGCCGGAACCGGTTGAGATCAAGGAAGTTTATCTGGACCGCCCGTTTGTGTATGCCATCGTTGAAGTAGATACCGGTATGCCACTGTTTATCGGGACGCTGCAGAGCGCGCAGTAAACCTGCGGCAGCAGCATTGTAACCGTATGGGTCAAGATAACTTCTAATCGCGTGAAAACCGCATAGAATGTAATAATTACATTTTGTGCGGTTTTTTTATGCTTGAAATATTATCAAAGATATCCGGTATTCTGATTCCGGTGATCATATTTGCGGTGGTGGCATACGGCGTCTCCAAGGGGCAGCCGGTATATGATGATTTTGTGGAAGGGGCAATGGACGGCGTCAAGACGGTTGTAAAGATCATGCCGACCTTAGTTGGCCTGATGGTGGCGGTGGGAGTGCTCCGTGCGTCGGGTTTTTTAGATTTTCTTGGCCTGGCATGTTCTAAGCTGTTAGGCAGTATCGGATTCCCGGCAGAGGCGGTTCCTGTTACGATCGTCAAGATGTTTTCTTCCTCTGCGGCGACAGGGCTTGCTCTGGATGTATTTAAGGAGCACGGAACCGACTCTTTTCTGGGAAAATTTGTCAGTATTTCCATGAGTTCCACGGAAACGATCTTTTATACGATGTCGGTATATTTTATGACTGTAAAAGTTTCCAAGACAAGATATACGCTGGCAGGGGCATTGATTGCAACCTTCGCGGGACTTGTGGCAAGCTATCTTCTTGCGGGACTATAGTGTAACCAGTTATTTTTAGAAATTCGTAGGAACCCCTTTTACGAATGAAAAAAATGTGGTAAAATATACGCGAAGACAATGATGCAGTGCGTGAGTGAGTGAAATTATATGCTGCCGCAAGCTTGTTTACGAGCGACATATAATTTCAGGAGCGAACATAGGGCGAAGCCCGCGAATGAGGAAAACCGAAGGTTTTCCGAATGGTGC
>CAMWKA010000061.1 GCA_947174725.1 uncultured Lachnospiraceae bacterium
TTTTTTTTTAATGATACGGCGACCACCGATATCTACACCTATTAATTCGTCGGCAGCGTCAGATGTGTATAATATACAGGTTTCAAATCATATCATAGAAAGGTGTGACAAAACCATGACAGAGAAGAAAAATCTGCTAACAAGAGAAGGACTGAAAAAGTACGAGGAGGAATTGCATTATTTAAAGTCTGTTAAAATGAAGGAGATCTCCCAGAAGATCAAGGAAGCCAAGGAACAGGGCGACCTCTCCGAGAATGCGGAATATGATGCAGCTAAAGATGAGCAGGGTAAGGTGGACGCCCGGATCAAAGAACTGGAGAAACTTCTGAAAAATGCGGAAGTAGTAGATGTCGAGCAGACAGACGGAAAGATTGCGAAGGTTTCATTTGGATGTACCGTGAAGCTTCTGGATAAGGAACTGAAAGAGGAAATGGAATATACCATCAAGGGTTCCAGCGAGGCGGACAGTTTAAATGGAAGCATTTCCAATGAGTCCCCTCTGGGAAAGGCATTGATCGGCGCAAAGAAGGGCGATACGATTGAAGTGGAAGCGCCGGTGGGCATAGTAAAATATAAGATTTTGGACGTTAGGGTAGACGTAAAATAAGAAGACATGGGTTAGAAAGGATATGGAGAACACGGTGGATAGACAGCAGAATCAGCAGACACAGGAACAGGATATCGGACAGCTTTTGAAGGTGCGTCGGGAGAAACTTGCCACGTTACAGGAAAATGGAAAAGATCCGTTTGTTATAACAAAATATGATCAGACGCATCACAGTACACAGATCAAGGAGCAGTTTGAAACCCTTGAAGGTCAGAGGGTATCGATTGCCGGAAGGATGATGTCCAAACGTGTTATGGGAAAAGCCTCGTTTTGTAATATTCAGGATAAGACAGGCAATATCCAGTCCTATGTTGCGAGGGATTCCGTTGGAGAGGAAGCTTACGCGGATTTCAAAAAATATGACGTAGGTGATATTGTCGGAATTGAGGGAGATGTCTTTAAAACAAAAACAGGCGAGATCTCTGTTCATGCCGTAAAGATCACTTTATTGTGTAAGAGTCTTCAGATCCTGCCGGAGAAATATCATGGACTGACCAATACGGATCTGCGTTACCGTCAGAGGTATACCGATCTGATCATGAATAGCGAGGTGAAAGATACTTTCATCATGCGTTCCAAGATCATCAGCGCAATCAGAAGGTATCTTGATGAAAAGGATTTTATGGAAGTGGAGACGCCGATGCTGGTATCAAATCCCGGCGGCGCGGCAGCAAGACCCTTCGATACGCATTATAACGCGCTGGATGAGGATGTGAAGCTGCGTATTTCACTGGAACTTTATTTGAAGCGTCTGATTGTCGGTGGTATGGAACGCGTCTATGAGATCGGCAGAGTATTCCGTAATGAAGGCGTTGATACCAGACACAATCCGGAATTTACGCTGATGGAATTATATCAGGCATATACCGATTATTATGGTATGATGGATCTGACGGAGGATATGTTCCGTTATCTGGCACAGGAAGTTCTGGGACGGACGGATTTTGATTATCAGGACGCGCATATTGATTTTGGAAAGCCATTTGAACGGATCACCATGGTGGATGCGGTGAAGAAATATACCGGGATCGACTTTGATCAGGTGGCGGATCTGGAAGCGGCAAGAAAGCTGGCTGATGAGAAGGGCGTCCATTATGAGGCGCGCCATAAGAAGGGCGATATTTTGAGCCTCTTCTTTGAAGAGTTTGTTGAGGAACATCTGATCCAACCTACCTTTGTCATGGATCATCCGGTGGAGATATCCCCGCTTACCAAGAGAAAACCGGATAAACCGGACTATGTGGAGCGGTTTGAGCTGTTTATCTACGGACGTGAAATGTGTAACGCTTACTCCGAATTAAATGATCCCATTGACCAGCGGGGACGGTTTGAGGCACAGGCAGAACTGAAAGCCCAGGGAGATGAGGAAGCGGAACTGGTTGATGAAGACTTTATGAATGCGCTGGAGATCGGTATGCCGCCTACAGGAGGTATCGGCTACGGCATCGACAGACTGGTGATGCTGCTGACCAATTCTTCTGCGATCAGGGATGTACTGTTGTTCCCGACAATGAAATCATTGGATAAATAAAGCCAGTAAAATCAAGGGTTTGCGGACTTTTAAACAGTATGGTACGACAAAAGTACGACAAAATAAACTCTCTTAAAGGGTTAAAATAAACGATTTTAAATTAAACTCGTGTCAGTTCAAGTTAATATTTTGTACTATAAGGACATTTTTCTAAAAGAAAATTTTAGAGAAGTGTCCTTTTTTGTTATGGTCAGCAAAGCAAAATAAGAAATGGAGGAAAAAGCATGAGCAGTACAGCGTTAGGAGCAGAGAGAGCAATTATTTTTATCAGCGAAGCACATGAGAAATTCTACTATGAAAAACTGAAAGAGGTCAGGTATCAGGACGTGTATCACAAAGCACTTGTATATTGTCTTGGTATCAGCGATGACACAAGAAGGAATATCAAAAGTATTTATGATTTTAAGACAGGCAACGTAAAAACAAAGTGCCTGCATGAAGGCTGGCAGACCAGCGGAAGCGTAAAAGTAGTCAGGATGGCGTTTAACCTTTATTGTAACGGTACGCCAAGCGTTCTTGATTACGACGATGCGGAGGAACAGGTAGACGAGTGCAAACTTTATACAGTGGAGGAATTATTCTGCTGTGCCTATGCACCTTATTTTTGGCAGGCTGTACAGATAAGGTATCCGGAATATGTATCGTATAACAAAAATCTGTACGCCATGCTCGGAGGACAGGATTGATGTTAAAAGTCAGGCTTATGGGAACGAGAAACGATATTAAGTGGTTTGGGAAGATTTTACAGAGAAGCTCTAAAATTGAAGTGACGGAGTTTTCCGATCTGTTCCCGAACAAAGGGACAAAGAAGTATTACAGGGCTTATGTGGAAGTAAAGAAAAGCAATATAAAAGAATAATAGTAGAAAGCAAAGGAGAATCAGATCATGTGTAAAATAATCGCAATCGCAAATCAGAAAGGTGGAGTCGGCAAGACCACCACAACAAGCAATTTAGGCATAGGACTTGCAAAACAGGGTAAAAAGGTGCTGTTAATAGATGCAGACGCACAGGGAAGCCTTACCGCAAGTCTTGGCTATACAGAGCCGGATACATTGGAAGTTACGCTTGCAACCATTATGGGGAATTTAATCAATGATGAAGAAGTAGAGCCGACAGAGGGTATCCTGCACCATGAGGAAGGGATAGACCTTATGCCGGGGAACATTGAGTTATCCGGTCTGGAGGTTTCCCTTGTGAATGTTATGAGCCGGGAAACGATACTGAGGTCGTACATAGAGATAGTGAGGGAAGATTACGACTATATCCTGATAGACTGTATGCCCTCGCTCGGCATGATTACCATAAATGCCCTTGCCTGTGCCGACAGCATATTGATACCCGTACAGGCGGCATACCTGCCCGTTAAAGGCTTGCAGCAGCTCATAAAGACGGTTGGCAAGGTAAAGCGGCAGATTAACCCAAAACTGGAGATTGAGGGAATATTGCTGACAATGGTGGACAGCCGGACGAACTATGCAAAAGACATCAGTTCCATGCTGAAGGAAGCCTATGGAAGCCGGGTGAGGATATTTACCAATGTCATACCTGTTTCGGTAAGGGCAGCGGAGATTTCAGCGGAAGGCATCAGCATATACAAGCATGATCCAAAGGGAAAAGTGGCATCAGCCTACTATTCATTGACGGAGGAGGTGCTTGCAGATGGGCAGTAATGCAAAAACAGGAAGCGCAGCAAAAATTAAAATGGAAAGTTTTGATGACTTATTCGGCGGAAGTGCCACACAGGAAAATGGTGTAGAGCAGATTATCAATGCGCCGCTTGCGGAGCTTCATACATTTAAAGACCACCCTTTCCGGGTGGAGGACGATGAGAAGATGGAGGAAACAACAGAGAGTATCCGTCAGCATGGTGTGCTGGTTCCGGGCATTGCAAGACCGAGGGCGGGCGGCGGCTATGAAATCATAGCCGGACACCGCCGGAAACGTGGTTCAGAGCTTGCCGGAAAGACGGAGATGCCTGTGATTGTCCGTAATTACACTGATGATGAAGCAACAATTATCATGGTGGATTCCAACATTCAGAGGGAGGACATCTTACCAAGCGAAAAGGCGAGAGCCTATAAGATGAAGTATGAAGCCATGAAGCATCAGGGGAAAAAGTCAGGCAGGAACACCCTTGATGAAGTCGGGGAAGCTGCCGGGGAAAATGCGAAAAAAGTTCAGCGTTATATTTGGCTGTCAAGGCTTTCTGATGAGCTTCTTGAAATGGTGGACACAAAGAAATTAGGTTTTTCACAGGGCGTGGATATATCTTTTCTGACGGAGGAAGCGCAGCAGTGGGTGTGGGCAGTCATAGAAGAAAAAAACTGCAATATCAGCATGGCACAGTCGGTAAAAATCAAAGAATATGGAAAGTCCGGGGAGCTTACCTTTGCAATGGTGGACATGATACTGGCAGAGGAAAAGCCGAAGGAACGGAAGGTAACATTAAAAGCGGATAAAATCAGCAGATATTTTGCGGAGGATTGCAGCAGTGAGGAAATAGAGGACATCATCATTCGGCTGCTGGACGAGTGGAGCGCCACAAATGGCAGGAAAAATCAATAGAGGGGAGGTGCATCGGCATGGATGGCACGATAAAATTCGATTATTATTATGGCATCGAAGCGGAACAGTTTTCTTTTTACAGAGTGCCGAGGCTGCTGATAAAAGATGCAAGGTTTAAAGAGTTATCCAGCGATGCGAAACTCCTTTATGGTCTGATGCTTGACAGGCTGGCATTGTCAATCAAGAATGGCTGGCTTGATGAAGAAAACAGGGTGTATATCCACTATACGATGGACAGCATAATGGAGGATTTAGGCTGTGCGAAAGAAAAATGTGCAAAAGTGCTTGCGGAGCTTGACAGCAAAAAAGGCATTGGTCTGATCGAGAAGAAAAGGCAGGGGTTGGGAAAGCCGGACATCATTTATGTGAAGAACTTTGCTACTCTTGATACAGGAAAAGAGCCGGAAAACCCTGATAATGCTGACAGTTCCGCAGAAGTTCGGAAACCGAACTTCAAGAGGTTCGATAATCAAACTTCCAGAAGTTCGGAAATCGAACTTCAAGAGGTTCGGAAACCGAACTTGCAGGAGTTCGAAAACCAAACTTCAAGAGGTTCGGAAACCGAACTTGCAGAAGTTCGAGAACCGAACGCTAATTATAACAATACTAATTATACTGATCTGAGTTATACCAATCATATCAATCAATCTGATATGGAAGCAGAAAAAGCAGAACAGGGAAAGCCGGATAATGATATGATTGATGTGATGGGTGATGCTAACACCTACATGGAAATCATTAAAGAAAATATCGAGTATGAGCATCACATGAAATATGGCGATTGGAGTGACAAGGGACTGTATGAGGAACTTTATGAGGTGATCTGTGAGATTGTGTGCGTGAAGCGAAAGACAGTAAAGGTCAATGGGGAAGATTACCCTTATGAGCTTGTGAAGTCAAAATTCCTAAAGCTGAACAGTTCCCATTTGGAGTATGTCATTGGATGCATGAGGGATACCACAACCAAAATAACCAATATCAGGGCATACATGGTGACTGCCCTCTACAATGCGCCCAATACCATGAACCACTACTACCAGCAGTTGGTACAGCATGATATGTATGGCGGAGGGTGGGAAGAAAAAGGGCTGTTTCAGTCCAAAACGGAAGGAGATGGATAAATGGAGTCCATGAGGGATATTGACAGGGCAATGGAACGTGAGATTGCAAAGGGAAGCTGCCCGTTACGATTTGTTAAAATAGATTTTGGTAATTCCCCTTATCAGGAGATTGTATCAAAGGAAAAGCTGCTTGAAGTGCTGTCCTATCTGCTGAGGACTGGCGATTATGGCAGGTTTGCCGGGAAGGGAACAGGGAATAATGTTTATATGGACATAAAAGGCAGAAAGCCGACATTTAAGCGTACCCATTCTTTTATTGACCGCAATAATATTTTTATGACAATCCGCAGATACGGGAAGAAGTTAAAACCGGACTTTGACGGGCATACTTATCTTGAAACAGTACAGTGCATCTTTGAACTGCCGGAGGAAGAACAGGAAAAATACAGGGTGACGTATGACGGGCAGGAAACATTTGCTTTCCCCATGTCAGATAAATATATCCTCGGACTTTACACTCACTGTATTTCAGCAAGGCAGACAGCAGGGGATATTCCCGGCACAGATTTTTCAAATATAGAGCAAGGGATTGTCAAGCTGGAGGGTGTGCGTGATGTGCTGTTCCAGTGCCTTTTGTTTGATAATATAAAATATGGGGAAGGCGTGTTGTGCGCTGACCTCTGCACGATTTACTGTTTAAAGGAAAACGGATAACTTTTGGACATTTTGTCCAGAAGTGGTTAGGAGGATCATTTATGGCAGAAACATATATTACGGAAGAACAGCGGGAAAAATGCCGGAAGGTGGCAGATGCGTTTACGGAACTGTATGAGCTGGCAGATGTGATGGTGACAGATGCCGGGCGGTTCGGCTTTGTCCGTCTGCAATGGTTCAATGAGGGCGAAGGCTTTGATTCCGCTGTGGCGTATTCGGACAGTTCGGAACTGTTTGAGGAACTATGGCGGATATGGTATGAACATGAAGTTTTAACGCCTGTACTTGGAACACCGCTTGCGGAGCTTGATTATGACGAGATATTCAAAACTTTTTCCAAAGACAGGCAGGAGGAAATATCAAAGAAAAAAGAATATTTCCTTGCACTGTGCGGAGAGGGAATTATCTAAGAGGGAAAATCATGATGTTTTTTACAATTCCGCATGAATTTCTGATAAAATGGATCATATCAGGATTAAAGACAGGAGTTGAACCATTTGGGAAAAAAGAAGCGCCTGAAAAGGGCAGACAGGACATATAAAGACTTAAAGCAGAAGCAGAAAGCCAAAATAGCAGACTGTATGTTTGAAAAGACCTGTGATTATTACAGGGAACATGATAAGCTGCCGGAGGGAGAGGACAGTGAAAAAATTGCGGAGCAAATCTATCAAAGGGTAAAGGGAATAGCAGAAAAGGCTTCCTTTGATGAAATATACCGCCTGTATCTTTACCGTCTGCCACGTTATGAAACGAGGATTGCGGAGAATGGACTTCCGGAAAGGAAAGAGAAAAAGAAAGAAGATGCAGACAAGCCGAAAGCCAAGAAAAAGGGCATGAGCAAAAAGGTATGCCCGAACTGTGGAAGGAAGATGAAACAGCAGTTTATCGGGTTGCAGCATTGTAAATGCGGCATGAGCTGGAAGAAAGATATAGGGTATTTTGAGCGTACCGGGGATATGGTCTTTGCTTTGGAACGCAGAAAAGTCGGGAAAAAGACAAAGCAGTGTCCAGTAATACGATACAGATAAATTAAATATGGTAAACAGCGTCAGGGCAGTTATAGACCGTAAACAGCGGTTTGTAGCTGCCCTTTTTGTATTTGTGGAACTTTTGGACAAAAAGTCCAGAAGTGGGAAGGAGAGCTTATGAAATATCTGCTGCACAGGCTGTACGTCCCACCCTGACGGATGTACAGCAATAAAGGAAGAAGGAGGAAAACCATGCAGGAGGAAGTGACACAGAAAACGATTGCCCTTGTGTTCAAATCTTCCCGGCTGACTGCCGACGTGCTGAAAAAGGCAATGAAGATGTATCTGGAACACCGCAAACAGGGAAAACAGGCATCTCATGGGAAAATATCAGTGAAAGACTTGGTCGGTCAGGGTATGGGTGCTTCGAGCATTGAGGTTACGGATAACAACATCAAGTCCTTTGAGAGAGTGGCGAGGAAATACAACGTAGACTTTGCTGTGAAAAAGGATAAGACGGTTGAACCGCCGAAGTACATGGTATTTTTCAAGGGCAAGGATGCCGACGTGATAACACAGGCATTCAGGGAGTTTGTGAAAGTTAATGAGAAGAAGCACAACCGCATATCCGTAAAGGAGAAGCTGGCAGAGTTCCGGGAAAAGTTAGGAAAGGACAAGAACAGGGAGAGGGCAAGGGAACACCAGAAAGACAGGGGGCAGTCGCTATGAGTAAGATTATAGACGGTATTGCCAAAGACCTTAAATCTGTTCCCGAAAAGCTCAAGGCAAAGACAGGGAATGTTGACAAGAAGAAAGTATTCCTTATGTGCCTTTCCTATATCCTTAC
>CAMWKA010000062.1 GCA_947174725.1 uncultured Lachnospiraceae bacterium
AAATATATTTTTATTATACCCCAGATGATAGGAAAAAAAAAGCAAAACATTAATCAAAATATCTTGAAAAGATACGTCTGGCAATCGGAGCCGAATAATCCCCGCCTGTTCCTGCCGCCTCCAATATCACCGTAACAACGATCTCCGGATCTTCTGCCGGCGCAAATCCCGTAAACCATGCATGGCTTCTGCCATCCTTATCATCCAGATATTCTGCCGATCCTGTCTTGCCAGCCGCCGTATATCCATATCCGGACAGTTTGGTTGCCGTTCCATGTTCCACTACTTCGATCATCATCCCGGTCAGATAATCCGTTTCCTCCTCTGTCATGACGGTTCCTATTACCACCGGTTCATATTGCCTTACAATATTTCCATTGGCACTGGAAACATGGTCGATCACATAAGGGGTCATCATAACACCATGATTCGCTATCGCCTGCGTCACCATATTCAGATGAAGCGGTGTAATCAGTGTCTCGGACTGTCCAATCGCGGTCTGCATAATCTCTCCGTCGCTCATATCGCTCCGCATACTGATATGACTTGGATTATATACCATATTGACCGGCAGACTGGAATTGAAGTAAAGCGAGAGCAGCGTATTCGCGAATCTCTCCCGGTCAAGTCCAACGCCAATATTGGCAAAAGAGGAATTGCAGGATCTGGCAAAGGAACTCACAAAGTCCACGTTTCCATGCACTGTCCTATGAAAGCAGCTGATCGTCTCGTCTCCGTAACGGAAATATCCGTTACACGTAAAATGATACTGCGTATAGGCCGCCGGATTTTGCCGCATATATTCCAGAGCTGTAAATATTTTAAAAGTCGATCCCGGTGGATATAAACCCTGAGTCGCACGATTGACCAGCACAGAACTTTCTTCATCCCTAAGCAGGTCATCCCATATGATCGCAATTTCATTGGGATCATAATCCGGCTTGGACACCATCGCAAGAATCCTTCCTGTCTTGGCTTCCGTCACGATCACCGCACCATGATACATTCCAAGAGAATCATACGCAATCTGTTGAAGTTCCGGATCCAGAGAGGTATAAACAGAATCTCCGGGATTCTTTCTGCCCTCCCATTGGTTTGCAAGGACCTCCGGCATGGAAATACTGGAATTTAAAAGCATCATATTGGCGGTCTGTTCCACCCCGGCGCCTCCATTAGGAACATAACCGATTACATGCGCGTAGACGTCCCCATAGGGATAACTGCGCTGCTGCGTACCGTCTTCCAATTCCAATGTTTCAGCAAGCACCGTACCGTCCGCAGCATAAATCGTCCCCCTGTAATTTTCTTCCGCGAGCAGCTCCTGACGCTTATGATTATAAGAATAATTGATGACTTCCTCCCGTCTCGCGATCGTAAAATAAACAAGATTACCACACATCAAAAGGAATAAGACGATATAGATCGTTCCCAGCCACAAGATTCCCCGTTTTCTTTTCATCTCTAAAAGAACGTAGAGTTCGTCAACCGTCTCTGTTTCCCTGTCTTCTATCTCCATGGTTCTTAATTCTTTCTGTCTAAGCATGGAAACGCCAAACATGATGCCGAACATCATGATCGTCGCCATAGCGGAACTTCCCCCGTTGCTGATCAACGGAAGGGTAACGCCGGTCAACGGGATCAGGCGGCTGCCACCCCCAATCGTCAAAAATGTCTGTATTCCGAGAGATATCGCAATTCCGACAGCAGTCAGACGATAAAACACGTCGTTCATCCGCTGGGCAATACGCAAAAAGTGCAGAACGATATTCAGATATACCAGAATCAGAAGAATACCAAAAAACACACCCATTTCCTCAGCAATTGCGGAAAACACAAAATCTTCATCCACAAAGGGAATCGTTTCCGGAATTCCTCTTCCGATTCCTCTGCCAAACCAGTTGCCCATACCGATTCCAAACAACGATTGTGTTAACTGATAACCGGTACTGTCCACATCACTCCAAGGATCAATCCAGATTCCCACACGCACTCTGACATGGGCAAACAGATAATAGGCAGCCACGCCCGCCAGACCTCCGACCATAACGCCGCCCAAAAGATAACGATGTTTTCCCGTGGAAGCATACACCACCGCCAAATAAATGACGCAATAGATTAAAGCCGCCCCCAGATCCTTTGACGCCACAAGAAGCAATACATATATGGCGGAAAGAAGCGCGCTTAACATCAGCCGTCCCAGACGGTTGGCTTGATACAGAAGTCCCGCAAGGAAAAAAACAAAAATGATTTTTACAAATTCCGATGGCTGAAAAGAAAGTCCAAGAATCTTCATAGAAAGTTTGGAGCCATAAGAAACCGTTCCCATCGCGTAAACAAACGCCAGCAATGCCGCGCCCAGAAATCCATAGCCAAAGATAAAAGTCTTTGATTTTAAAATGTCCAGCTTCTTGATCAGTATCGGAATCACCAGACAAACCAAAAGGGAGATCGCAATAATAATCAGCAGCCGTCTCGCTTTATCAAATGACAGTCTTGCCTGAATGATAAAACCGACGCTCAGCAGGAGTTTCATATGGTTCATGATCTGCCGGTTATAATTTACATAAGCCAGCGTCATAAGCTTCTCAAAGATAAACAGTACAAAAACCTGCGCGTAAAAAAGCACCAGATAATCCATGTCATCCGTGGAGACATAAACGCAGAACATTCCCAGCGCATGGATCACAAAAATACAGAATGCCTGTCCCCTGTAAATTCCCTTCCGGCGGTCGTCATCTTTATATTTTAATGTAATATAAGACATCAAAGTATAAGCCACCATAAACGCAGTAAGTATATACTTTGAGATCTCACTAACAAATAAATTCATTATAAAACACCCCGATTAAAATGTCCTTTCGTATATCCCTTCCATGTATCTTTTTCTATCCCCTCAGGAGCGTCCTTGCCAAACACGTCATGAAAGAACTCCATGATATGTTCTGTCTCTCCGGCATCCTCTATTGTAAATTCTATTCTGAATGCCGCCGCTTCCCGTGCCTGATATAGTTGATACACTTCCTGATGCAGCGACAATGGAACACAGTTATAGACGGTGTTAAAACAATAATGATGATTCATTAATACCGGAAATTCCCTGCCCTCCTGATCGATGATCCGCGTCATCTCTTTCGTCCGGTCACAACCGCCTGTTGTATTGACAATACAATTGGCGCTATACATCATGGGAAGATATCCATATATTATTAATTCCCTGGCATCCTTTCTTATTGCATGGGAAAGTTCCTTTCTATTCAGTTCCAGCGGTACCGTATAGAAGACAGCATGCTTTAATATCATATTTTCTGCCGACTCATTCATGATATAGAGCCCCTGATCCGCCACAGTCCCCTGTTTTTTGTATTTCTCCCGTTCCTCATGCCGGTTGTTCTCTCCGTAACTCTCTATGATCTCCTCTGCTATCCGCAGAGCATCGATACCACTGCAATAGATCTTTTCCGGCGGCATATCGTCTGTGATACGCAGCGCTGCTTCAAACTGTTCCCTGATCCTTCTCACATCTTTCTGGCGAATCACCTCCGGCAGTCTGAGATACCACTTTTTCCGGTTCTTCATCATCCGTCGGAGCAATCCCGCCATAGTATCCCGTTCCCGCTCCCTGCCGCTGTCCCCTCTTGCAGGGATTTCTTCTCCGGAAAACAGCATCAGATCAATGATTATGCCGTCTGCATAAGGGTACTTAAGAACTGTTCTTAACTGCTCCTTAGTTTTCACTCCAATGAGAATGGCAGGTTTTTTTTCAGGATCCGTCTGCTTATTTATATAACGATCTTCCCCCTTTGATCTATTCAACATTCTTATATTTTCTACAGAAACATTCTCTTGCAGAAAGCTTTGCCGATCCGCGGAAAATATGGCCTTCTCCAACTTCTCTATGGCGGCTCTCCGCAGATCTTTTAACTGACTGACAGCCGCAAAGGATGTCCCATCATTGCAGATCTTAAGTTCACAGATCTCATAAAGGGTATTGCCTGTCTTACAGATCTGTTTTTTGATATCCTCATCGGATATGGCGCGTTTTTCCGCTCTTACCGCAACCGCGCCCTCCACCGATTCCGTATGATTTTCCAACCGCAACGTCAGCTTCATCGGTCTTCCCTGACATACGGTGATCTCCCCCTGTATCGGATAACGTCTTCTTTCCTCCAGATAACGCCTGTGAATGCCCTCCTTTAAGGCATCGCTGCAACCGGCATAAGCAGGATCGGACAGACTGATCATATCTTTAGAATTATGCCTGAAATAATATCCTTCCTGAATCTCAGAACGGATATAAAGCTCTTTTAAAACTGCTCTGTCTTCCTCCGTTACTACATACTTTTCCCCATTTTCGATCCGGTCAATCACTTTACGATAAACAGATGTAACGCCTGCCGTATATTCTGCCGCTTTCATCCTCCCTTCGATCTTAAAGGAATCAATGCCCGCATCCATCAACGCTCCCATCTGATCGATGGAGCACATATCCTTCATACTAAGAAGATAGGCATCCCTTTGTCCCGGCTGGTGGTACTGCTTTCTGCAGGGTCCGGCACATCTTCCGCGGTTGCCGCTTCTTCCTCCCGCAAGACTGCTCATTAAGCATCTCCCGGAATAAGCATAGCACATAGCGCCATGGATGAAGCACTCCAGTTCCAATCCTGTTTTCTTCATCTCCCTCAGTTCCGCCAGTGACAGCTCCCGTCCCGGCACAACGCGGGTCACATGATATTCTTTCAGCCACTCCATACCCGCAGCAGATAAAATCGAAAGCTGCGTACTCACGTGAATCTCCAGCTCAGGAAAATACTGATGCAGACATGACAGCAATCCAAGATCCTGCACGATCACGGCATCCAGTCCCGCAAGATACAGCTGCTCAAGAATGGAAAGTGCTTTGGAAAATTCCACGTTTTTTAACAGCGTATTCATGGTCAGATACAGCTTTCTGTGATACAAATGGGCATAATGTATCATTTCAATGGTTTCTTCTATGGTCAAATTTTTAGCATATGCTCTCGCGGAAAACTCTTCCGTGCCAAGATAGATTGCATCCGCTCCGGCATTGATCGCTCCGACCGCCCCATCAATGTCGCCCGCCGGAGAAAGAAGTTCCGTTTTCCATTTCCTGCCAGACATTACCGGTCACCTCCTGAGCTGTCCTATAAATACTGATAAATATGATGAATGGCTGCCCAAAATAGGCAGCCATCCCTATCTCATGCCGATTTCGGCATTTATCTCTTGCGATCCCGTAATTCTGTTTCCAACTGGACGATACGTTTAGCGCTTTCATGCAGTTCATCCTGCAGCTGCTTAATATTTTCCCGCAAAGAATCTACTACCATATCTTTGTTGACGATATCGTGCTTCATATCATAAAGTTCATTCTGCTTTGCTTTGATCTCTTCTTCTAACTGCCCGATCTGCCTCTTCGCCTTAAAATATTCGTCCGTAATATTGAGTTCAATCAACCGGTGCTGTGTATCACTATTGGCATGCTTAAACGCATCCACTTTTTGATATTCTGAAATCTTATTATTGATAAAAGAGGCTATCTTCTGAAGATGCTCTTCGCTTTCATAACCGCTTATGGTAAGCACCTTGCCATCAATCACAACCTGAACATCCGTCTTTTCCGTCATATGATCGTTTTTTCCTCCCTAACATACTTTCACAGTTACATGTTCATTATATATCATCATGATAAAGGTTTTCAAGTCCAAAATGACGATAAGCTTCCAGAGTAGCCACTCTGCCGCGCGGAGTCCGGCTAAGGAATCCGTTTTTGAGCAGATACGGCTCATATACATCTTCGATTGTCCCCGGATCCTCGCCCAGCGCAGCAGCAAGCGTGTCAAGTCCTACCGGTTTGCCGTTAAATCTTTCAATCATGGCAAGCAGGATATTGCGATCCATCTGGTCCAATCCGTATTTATCCACTTCCATCAGATCCAGCGCATAGTCTGCTGTTTCTTTCGTAATAATGCCATCAAATTTGATCTGCGCAAAATCCCGCACCCGCTTCAACATCCGGTTTGCAAGCCTGGGGGTTCCACGGCTTCGCCGTGCAAGCTCCAAAGCTCCGTCAATCTCAATGGGTACTCTTAGTTTCGCAGCAGAATTCATAATAATATGCTGCAGCTCCTCTACGGAATAAAATTCAAGACGATGGATCATTCCAAAGCGATCCCTGAGCGGAGCCGTCAGCAAACCGGCTCTCGTCGTTGCACCGATCAACGTAAAACGCGGCAGCTCCAAACGGATCGATTTAGCGCCGCTTCCCTTCCCCAGCAGGATATCGATGACGTAATCTTCCATCGCCGGATACATCACTTCCTCCACCTGACGGCTCAGGCGATGGATCTCATCAATAAAAAGGATATCGCCTTCCTGAAGGTTGTTCAAAATCGCTGCAAGTTCCCCCGGCTTTTCAACCGCCGGTCCACTGGTAATCTTGATATTTACACCCATTTCATTGGCGATAATGCCCGCCAACGTTGTTTTTCCAAGTCCCGGAGGTCCATAAAACAATACATGATCCAAAGACTCCCCACGCTGTTTTGCAGCCTCAATAAATACCTTAAGATTTTCCTTTATTTTATCCTGTCCGATATAATCCTTTAACAACCGGGGACGCAGGGTATTTTCAATCACTGCATCCTCTTCTGTATATGTGGTCTCGATCAGTCTTTTCGGCATATCTACTGTCCTTTTCCTTTATAGCAATAGTTTCTAAATCGTTATATTTTACTACCAAGGTCAAAAATATTTTAACGCAGCCTTTAAGAGCTGATCTGAAGAAATCGCATCCTCCCCGGACTGTACTTCCAACTCCTTGAAAGCCTGTTCCACGGCATGTTTAGCCTCTTTGCCGGAATACCCAAGCGCAACCAAGGCGTCTGCCGCGTCCCGCGCTTTCGGATGTTCCATTAATGTTTTTTCCAAAACAGCTCCTGAAACAGATTCTTCAAAATCCTGCGCATTTATTTTATCTTTCAGATCAATGATCACACGTTCCGCGGTTTTCTTACCTACACCGGGCGCCTTTGCCAGTAATTTTGCGTCTCCCGTCATGATTGCATATTTGATATCATCTACGCTCATCACAGACAGCATGGCAAGTCCCCCTTTTGGTCCAATGCCGCTGACGCTGATCAACAGCTTAAACAGCTCCAGTTCTTCCAATGTAACAAATCCATATAGATTGATCGCATCCTCCCGGACGCTGGTATATGTATAGACCTTGACCTCTTCTCCATATTCCGGGAAATCATAGATCCGTCCCGGAGAAACATATACATTATAACCTACCCCTGATACCTCCACTACAATGCGGTCTGCCGTCTTCCACGCAACAATGCCTTTTAAATATGCATACATGGATCTAAAATCCCCTCTCATCTGTTATACTTTTCAGTCTGCCGCAACTGACCCGTACCAAAAAACCGATCAATAGACCGGCCAGCATTCCCGCCAGCAGCAAATAAGGCACATACCACAGAATCGCCTGAAATCCCATTAATGCTCCTGCCACCAAAAGCTGACCGATATTGTGCATGATCCCTCCCGCCATACTGACTCCATATATGGAAAAATGAGGGGTTCTTTTTAGCAATGCCATCACCGTCAGGCTAAGAACCGCTCCGGCAAGGCTATACAGTATCATGGACATATTTGACAGCAGAAATCCCACCAAAATGATCCGTAAGGCACTGATCACCGCCGCTTCTCTGAGCGAAAACAGATACATGACCAGTACGATCACAAAATTAGCAAGTCCCAGTTTGATTCCCGGAATCATTGGTACAACCGGAATCAACGCTTCCAGATATCCCATAATAACAGCCAGAGCTAAAAACATAGCCATCCTTGCAAGACGCTTATTCAAGTCGCTGTTCCTTCCTAAATATAGTATATATCCCTTCCTGAACCATGATATCTTACTTGATTACAATATAAAATCTATGCGGCAGACATACAACTGTATCCCCTACCCGGCCGGCAGCCGGTGTATGGACGCAGACCTGATTGGCACAGTCCGCTTCCGATACAGACACCGTTCCATCCGAGATCACGACGATATTGTAACCATCCTCCAGTTCCACCCTGATCGTCCGATCAATCATAAGCGGATATCTTCCGATCTCTGTTTCATCATCAAACAACACTACGGTCTGTCCGTTGCCCTGTCCCCACATCATAGCAAGAAAAAATACCGCCACAAGCAGAAATACCGCTACGATGATTCCGTCAGCCTTTTTCATTGATATAATTGATC
>CAMWKA010000063.1 GCA_947174725.1 uncultured Lachnospiraceae bacterium
CTCCCCACCCGCCTAATCTGTGACTTGGTATCTTATTTCTAAACATCTTTAGCCTCCGGAAAAAAAATGAACCAAAGACCTTTCCTTCAGTCCTTGGTTCAATATATGTCCCATTTTTTATATTTATTCTTATACCCGGCAGAGTCTTTTCCGATTGTTCAGTCCATAGACTGATCTTTCTCCATACAAATATTTTTATATGCCAGAATCGCGCCGACAGTCTTGGAATCCTGCAGTTTCCCGCTGTAGATCATCTTTTCCAGATCGGCGAGTTCCCACTCCTCTACCGTCAGATATTCATCCTCATCCAGATGCTGGCTGCTTTTTATCAGATCCGTAGCCAGATAGACGTCGATCTTTTCGTTGCAATATGCCACCGTCGGATAAATGGAAATCAACGGCTGCACATGTCCCGCCTGATAACCGGTTTCTTCCTCCAGTTCCCGAATCGCCGCATCCTTCGTCGGTTCCTCCGGACCCTCCAGACCTCCGGCAGGGATTTCAAGCGTAAAGCGGTCCAGCGCGTTACGATACTGCCTGACCAACAGCAGCTTATTGTCCTTTGTTACTGGCAGGATCGCCGCCGCTCCCTGATGCTTGATAAAATCAAATTTGGCAACATGGCCATTGGGTATCTTCACATCATCCTGATAGTAGGATATGATTGCGCCTTTCGCAATCAAATTACGTCCAAGACGCTCTGTTTTAATACTTTCCAAATAATCCATATTTATTTTTATACCTCCGGGCCAAGTAAGCTCTCCACACTCGCCAGTTTTACACAAATCACAAATACCTCAAGCGCCTTTGCCAGTTCTTCCATCGACGGATAGGTCGGCGCGATACGGATATTGCTGTCTTCGGGATCTTTTTTATAGGGATAGGCAGCTCCTGCCCCCGTTAACGTTACCCCTGCATCCTTACACATGGCAACGATCCTCTTAGCGCATCCGGGAAGCGAGTTAAAACTGATAAAGTATCCGCCATTTGGGTTCGTCCATGTCCCGATTTCCAAGGATTCAAGCTCCTTTTTCAGCACATCTATGACAAGTTCAAACTTCGGACGCACAATTGCCGCATGTTTCTTCATATGCGCTTTCATGCCGTCAATATTCTTAAAATATCTTACATGCCTTAGCTGATTCAGCTTATCATGACCAATCGTCTGGATGGTAATGACCTTCTTAACAAATGCAAGATTATTCTCAGAAGCAGCAAGGGCTGCAATACCGGAACCCGGAAACGTCACCTTGGATGTGGAACAGAACTTGAATACCATATCCGGATTGCCCGCCTTCTTACATTCTTCAAGAATCTCCAGCAGCTCTGCTTCCTTGCCATTGTAAAGGTGATGGATCGTATAGGCATTATCCCAATAAATCCTGAAATCTTCCGCAGCCGGTTTAAGATTTGCGAATCTTCTTACCACTTCATCAGAATATGTAATACCCGATGGGTTAGAATACTTGGGAACGCACCAAATTCCCTTGACAGCAGGATCGTTATTGACATATTTCTCTACCATATCCATATCCGGTCCATCATCATGAAGCGGTATATTGATCATTTCCATGCCAAATTGTTCTGTAATGGCAAAATGCCTGTCATAACCCGGTACCGGGCATAAAAATTTTACTTTATCCAATTTACACCACGGTGTGGAGCCGCATACGCCAAGAACAACGGATCTGCATACCGTATCATACATAATATTTAAACTGGAATTACCAAAGACAATCACCTCGTCAGGACTTACTTCCATCATATCCGCCATCAGCTTCCTTGCTTCCGTAATACCAGTAAGTTCCCCATAATTTCTGCAGTCTATACCGGCTTCTGAATAAAAATCGCTCTCCGGATGCAGTGTATTAAAAAAATCAGCCTCCATATCAAGCTGTTCGGCGCTTGGCAGTCCTCTCGCCATATTGAGTTTAAGCCCCTTCCCCTTAACATCTTCATATTGCTTTGTAAGTTCCGTCTTCAGCACATTCAGTTCTTCTTCAGACATATTCTTATATGGTTTCATAATATCCCGCCTTTCATCCATGATCCTTTATTTTCTAGCATAATCGTAATCAATTATCCATTGGCATTATACACCTCTGTCACTCACTTAACAAGTTATTATTTCAATTTTCATCAGTTTTCCATAAGATTCTAATCCTCAATCTGCCTTAAATGACCGATTTTCGGAATCGCTACCATAGAGTAGTTTGTATGATAAATCACCATTCCCGGATTGCCATTTGCCGGCTTTTTTACATTCTTACGCTGCGTATAATCCACCTCTGCCTTATCCTGCTCCCGCACCTTGGAATAATATGCCGCCAGAGAAGCGGCCTCCTCATAAACGATGTCCGGCAGTTCTTTCCCCTCCGTCCTGACGATCACATGGGATCCCGGCGCATGCTTGGCATGAAACCACCAGTCCCCGCCATTCGCCATCTGAAATGTCAGTTCCTCATTTTGATAATTATTCTTTCCAACATAGATATGAAAACCTGCGCTGCTGAGATAATGCAGCGGTTTCCCTGCTCTCTTTGTCCTTTTTTCCTTCCCTTTACGTCTGATATAACCGCAGTCCGCCATCTCCTCACGGATCTGCAGAAGATCGTCTTCACTCCGCGCAAGTTCCAGCGACATCCCGACGCTCTCCAGATGCTCCAGTTCCTTCTTTGTCTCCTGAATCAGCGTAGATAGCGCTTCAAAAGTCCGTTTCTGTTTATTATATTTTTCAAAATATTTTTTGGCGTTCTCTGTTGTCGATTTTGTCGGATCCAGCGGAATCTTAACCATTTCATCGGTATAATAATTCAACGCCTCCAGCTCCTTCGCTCCCGGCTCGGCAGAATACCCGTAGGTATTCAAAAGTTCCCCATAGATCCTGTATGTTTCCCGTTTTTTTGTATCTTTCAGCTGCTTGTCCTGCAGATCGTATTTTTTTGCCGTCCGTTCTATGGCTGTCTGTATGACCCGTCGTAAATCTCCCGACCTCTGCCGGATCCGGACGATCTTATTCTTTTCAGCATAATATTCCTGCAACAGTAAGGAAATACTTTCATAAGATCTCTTCTCTCCAAAGATCAGCAGATCGATTGCTGAAAATTCCGCAGGCACACTATTTTCATAATAAATACAGGGCAAATATTCCCCCCTTTTGATCTGACCCATGACTTTTGAAAAAGCCTGCCAGAGCGCCGCCCTGTCCGCTCCCTGCAAAGACGCGGTATCCTGCTCCGGATTTACTCCTGCCCGTTCGCAGATGGCAGAGGCAACCGCCGGGGAAAGACCTGTATAACCTCCATATAACGCCTTATAAACCGGCTGATTGGACATGCCTTCCATCCTGCCCATAAGAAACTCATTTTCCGTCACCATCAGCGGATCCGCTTTCTCCTGTGTCTTCGGAATAAAATAGTCTTTTCCCGGAAGCACCTCCCGCACGGAACTCACCATTCCCGAAATATGCTTGATACTGTCCACGATCCTGTTATCTTCATCCACCAGTATGATATTACTGTGCTTTCCCATGATCTCAATGATCAGGTCCTTCTTTTTCAGATCGCCCATCTCATCCAGATGTTCCAGCGTCATGCGTACCACCCGTTCCAACCCCGGCTGTTCAAAGCCGACGATCCGCGCATTCTGCAGATGCTTTCTGAGCAGCATGCAAAATGCCGGCGCGGTCATGGGACTCTGCTTGCTGTCCTGCGTCAGATAAATCAGAGGAAGAGACGCATCCGCCGACAGCATCAGCTTACGCTGTCCGCTGTGATTCTTGATGGTAAGCAATAATTCATCCGCCTCCGGCTGGGCAATCTTATAAATCCTGCCCCCGGATAATTCCTGATTCAGTTCCTTTACCACGGCCGCCACCGTAATACCGTCAAATGCCATAATCTCTAATGTCCTTTTCCCAAAAACAGGTCCGGAATCCCGGACCTGTCATTTCCTAATCACATCAGTTATTCCTGTTACTGCTTATCTCCAATCAGCCAGTCGTACATCTCCTGATATTTCCTAGCCGATACATGCCATGAATAATCCGTCGCCATAGCACGGTCAACCAGCTTATTCCACTCCCGCTTGCGGTCATAATAGATCTTCTCCGCGTAACGGATCGCAGCCAGCATCTCATGCGCGTTATAGTTGGCAAAAGAGAATCCTGTTCCTGTTCCATCATATTCATTGTACGGCTGTACCGTATCTTTCAGTCCACCGGTCTCACGCACAATGGGAATCGTGCCGTACCGAAGGGACATCAACTGGCTCAGTCCGCAGGGTTCAAACATGGACGGCATCAGAAACGCATCGCAGGCTGCATAGATCTTATGCGACAAGCCCTCAGAATAATAAATGTTAGCCGATACCTTATTGCCATATTTCCAGTCAAAGTGACGGAACATATTCTCATAACGCTCCTCACCGGTTCCAAGCACCACGATCTGTACCTCATCATGGCAAAGTTCATCCATAATATAAGCAATCAGGTCAAATCCCTTCTGATCGGTCAGTCTGGAAACAATACCGATCATCATCTTCTTATCATCCACTTCCAGATTCAGTTCCTTCTGAAGCGCATGTTTATTCTTTACCTTTTCTTTCCTGAAGTTCTTAGCATTATAATGAACTTCGATATAAGGATCTGTCTCCGGATTGTACTCCTCATAATCAATACCGTTCACGATACCACGCAGGTCGTTACTCCTTGCTTTTAATAAACCATCCAATCCTTCACCATAAAACGGCGTCTTGATCTCTTCTGCATAAGTATCGCTGACTGTTGTAATGGCATCCGCATAAACCAGACCGCCCTTTAACAGATTGGCATCCTTATATGACTCCAGCTTGTCCGGCGTAAAATAATATGCAGGAATACCGGTAATATCACGAACCGACTTCACATCCCATCTACCCTGAAACTTCAGGTTATGGATCGTCATAACGGACTTCATACCTTTAAACAGATCATTGCCCTGAAAACGCTCTTTCAAATATACGGGAACCAGTCCGGTCTGCCAGTCATGACAATGGATCAGATCCGGCACGAACCCGATCAGCGGAATCGCCGACAATGCAGCCTTGGAAAAGAATGCGAATTTTTCAATATCATCCAGCACATTCCCGCTATAAGGTTTAAAGCCGTTAAAATAGGATTCATTGTCGATAAAGTAGTAGGTCACTCCGTCAACCTTTGCTTCCAAAATCCCTACATACTCATTTCTCCAATGAAAATCCATGTAGAAATGCGTCTTGTACTCCATCAGATCTTTCATCTTCTGCGTCATACATGTGTACTTAGGAAGCATAACCCGCACATCAAAATACTCATGATCAACACACTTAGGCAGAGAACCTACAACATCAGCCAATCCTCCTGTCTTAATAAAAGGAACCCCCTCTGATGCGACAAATAAAATATTTTTCATTGCCCTTCCTCCATGTCTTGTAACAAAGCACCTTCTCACTTTGTCAGATGTTTTTTTTATTATATACCATTTCCCGTTATAGTAAAAGAATAATTTTAGAAATTTTTGGTATTTTTTCTTTTCCTCTATCCTCTATTTTCCGCATCAGATAATTTAATATCATATGTTCTCCCGATAAGATAATCGGATGCGGTCAGCAATCAACGCGATAAACTCCGAATTGGTAGGTTTTCCTTTGCCGGTATTGATCGTATAGCCAAACAGCGCGTCCAGCGTTTCCATCTTTCCTCTTGACCAAGCCACCTCGATTGCATGACGAATCGCACGTTCCACGCGGCTGGGCGTCGTCTGATAACGTTTGGCGATGGTGGGATACAGCACCTTGGTAACAGAACCCAGCATCTCCGTATCTTCAACCGACATCATGATCGCTTCCCGAAGATACTGGTATCCTTTGATATGGGCAGGGACACCGATCTCATGGATCATGTTGGTAACATCCTTCTCCAGGTCTCTGGGATTGGAGGCTGTCACAGGTTTTACATTGCCCGCCGGTAATTCCTTCAATGCCTCTTCCTCTTTTCCCGGAACGGTTATCATGATCTGTAATTTGTTTTCCCGGGTGAGTAATTCAGACAAAATTTTAATCATTTTGTCATTATCTTCCGTCAGTGCAATTGTCTGTTGTTCCATAATGTCCTCCAATCTTCATAAAAAATCTTTCATCTTGTAACGAAACATCATCAGATCTTTCGTCATGAAACTTTCTCGATTTTTCATCTAAAACTAATCCTATTATATAAGCCGGACATTTTAGGAAGCAACTCTATTTTATCGCAAATAAATCTTAATTCAGACAAATTCTTCCATAATTTTCCTTTATTTTTCCTCAGGATATTCTTTGATCTGCATAATACTCTTATATGCCGGACGGATGATCTTATCCACGTTGACAATTTCCTCCAATCTATGCGCGCTCCAGCCGACGATTCTCGCAATGGCAAAGATCGGAGTATAAAGTTCCAGCGGAATATCCAGCATGCTGTAAACAAATCCGCTGTAGAAGTCAACATTAGCGCTGACGCCCTTGTAGATCTTTCTCTTTTCCCCGATGACCTGTGGCGCAAGACGCTCTACCGTGCTGTACAGCGCAAAATCCTTCTCCCTTCCTTTCGCTACCGCCAGCTTCTCCACAAAGGTCTTAAATACCCTTGCCCGCGGATCAGAAAGAGAATATACCGCATGGCCCATTCCATAGATCAGTCCCTTACGGTCAAATGCCTCTTTATCGACAAGTTTCTCCAAATATTTTCTAACCTGTTCTTCATCATTCCAATCAGATACGTGGCTGCTGATATCCTCCATCATTTCTACCACTTTGATATTTGCCCCGCCGTGCTTTGCTCCTTTTAACGATGACAACGCCGCCGCAACAACGGAGTAAGTATCTGAACCCGAAGAGGTAACGACACGCGTCGTAAACGTGGAATTATTGCCGCCGCCATGCTCCATATGTAATACCAAAGCGATATCCAGCACCTTTGCTTCCAGTTCCGTATATTTTTTATCCGGTCGAAGCATCAGCAGGATATTCTCCGCTGTCGAAAGATGGTCCTGCGGTCTGTGAATATATAAACTTTCATCACAAAGATAATGGTTATAAGAATGATAACTGTAAACGGAAAGCATCGGGAACACACTGATCAGCTTAATACACTGTTCTAAGATGCGGTCTAAGGACGTATCCGTGATCGTTTCATCATAGGATGCCAGCGTCAACACACTTCTGGTCAGCGAGTTCATCAGATCCTTACTGGGCGCCTTCATAATAACGTCCCTTGTAAAATTGGTGGGAAGCTGCCGGCACGCGGCAAGCATCTCTTTAAACTCCCTCAGATTCTCTGCCTCCGGAAGTTCGCCCAATAATAACAGATACGCGATCTCCTCAAACCCATACCGCTTACCTTCAAAACCATTGATCAGGTCGATCACATTATAACCGCGATACCACAGACTGCCATCACAAGGGATCTTCTTACCATCCTCAAATTTAAACGCATCGATCCTTGAGATATTGGTAAGTCCTGTTAATACACCGTTACCATCTTTATCACGAAGCCCCCGCTTCACTCCAAGTTCATCAAATAATTCTGCCGGTATATAATCATTGCTTCTACAAACGTCAATGATATTCTTTGTGTATTTTGTCAAATCCCCGTATTCTGCCATCTGCGCTCCTCCTATTTCTTATTCTCTTCTCATATAGCAACTTGTTATATGATAACGGATTTTTCCTTTCCCGTCAAATTAAGAACGCCCGATTCACAAAATCTTCAAAAAAAGGCACGCTCTACAGCATTGCCTCAATCTGACTCTTCGGTACAGCTCCGACAGAACGTTTCACGGCTTCTCCGCCTTTAAAAACTACAAGCGTCGGTATGCTTGCGACACGGTACTTCATCGCCAGACCCTGCTCTTCATCAATATTGATCTTTCCAACCTTTACCTTGCCCTCATATTCTTTCGCGATATCTGCGATAATTGGGGAAAGCATCTTACAGGGGCCGCACCAGTCCGCCCAGAAATCTACCAGCACCGGTATATCGGACTCCAAAACTTCTTTCTCAAAATTAGCTTCTGTGATCGTTATCTCTGCCATTTTTTCATCCTTTCTTTGCTATAGCAATAGCTTTATAATTTTTCGTTATATAGTTCTTCCCATAGATTTACATAACTCTTTCGCAAGATTCGGGTGGCAAGCTGCACAAATCATAATCTGTGCATGTGCATTTGGAAGGAAATTAGAAATTCTTAACATT
>CAMWKA010000064.1 GCA_947174725.1 uncultured Lachnospiraceae bacterium
GTATCGTCCCGCCGCTTGCTTCCGTTTCCCATAATGCCTGTCTTTCCTTTCTTCTTCCCTGCAATTTAATATGCATTTTTATTAATGAATCCTTTAAATAACGTGAGAAACAGGATTTTAAAATCTAAAAACAATGTCCAGTTCTCAATATAAAACAAATCAAAATCAATACGCTTCCATATTGAAGAATTACCCCGATAACCATTGATCTGCGCCCATCCGGTCATACCGGGACGTACCTGATGCTTGATCATATAGCGGGGAATCTCCTCTTTAAATTCCTCCACAAACTGCGGACGCTCCGGACGAGGTCCGATCAGCGACATATCTCCTGCCAATACATTAAATAACTGCGGCAGTTCATCCAGACTGGTCTTCCTCAAAAACTTTCCAATCGGTGTTACTCTGGGATCGCCTTTTCTGGTCCAGCCGCTCTTTTCTTCCTCCTCCGTCTGCTGACGCATGGTACGGAATTTATACATCTTAAACGTTTTATTGTGATAGCCAACCCGCTCCTGTGAAAAGATCACATTTCCGCCATCCGTGCATTTGATCAGTAGTGCCGAGAGCAGCATCACCGGGGAAAACAGAATAATACATATGATCGCTCCTACCACATCAACAGCCCTTTTGATCAAGCTGTTAATGGTATTGCTAAGTGGCAGATGCCTGATGTTGATCACGGCAAGACCTGTCAGATCCTCGATATACGGCTTGGTCGGGATAACGCTGTTGTAATCCGGGATAAATTTTGTATGAACACCGGATTTTTCACAGATATTGACCAGTTCTTCCAGCTTTCCATAATCGGTCAGAGCCAATGTCAGACCAATCTCATCGATCTTATTTTCCGGCAGTATCACATGAATGTTGTCGATCCTGCCAATGACTTTTACGCCACGGTACAATGTTCCCGCCGGAATCTTATCGTCCAGGATGCCGCAGACTACATATCCCCACTGGGGATTTTCCAAAATACGGTTGATATATTTTTCCGCAGCTCTCGAATATCCTACCAGCAGTACATACTTGATATTATACCCTTTCCTGCGGACCGCGCGAAGCAGCAGGCGCAGGCATTGACGAAAAATAACCTCAAACAGGATCGTCGCCCCGTAAAAAATACTGATCATGGTACGTGAAATATCTTCCAGTTTAATCACGTACAAAAATGCAGCCAGCATAGCGATTCCGACGGTATTGGCCCGAATGATGTTTAAAACCTCACGCCAACCGCTGGAATAACGCTTTGACATATACAAACCGCAGAAATAATAAAGCACAAGATAGATCGGAACAATAAAATACAACGCGCCAAAATATGTTTCTTTTGACAGGACGCCTACACTTGCCTCGTCTATCGGGGTCCAGAGAACTACAAACTTGATATACCACGCAAGTAAATAAGAGCCCGCAATTACCAGAGCATCAATCAGAACATGTATCCAGTTAAATACCCGCTGATTATCCCTTATCATATCTGCCTTTGCTTCCTCCAAATCATATCAAAAGCACGCACTAACTTACATTCTACTATATTCTGCCAAAAATGACAACTATTTTAGTTCTGTAACCTGCGAAACGTATTTCCCAGCAATTCTCCTTCCATTTTTAAGCAACGTATCAAACCGATCTGCTTAAAATCCTGCCGCCGATTTCCTTCTGCCGACCTGCATAACTGAAACCCTTCTGACAATCCTTTGATATAAGTATTTCCCATCCCCTTTAAAATATAGAAAGATACCTTCAAAGAATAGCCAATTACAAAAAGAGGTAGATTCACTATGATCTGCCAATTCGGCATATTTTTGTAAATCATATAAATACTGTTTTTGGCGGAAAGCCTTGCTTTAAACGGATTATATCTTGATCCTGAAGCCGCGCTTCCCGCATGATATACAACGGCCTTTGGCGTAAACAGATTCTCATAGCCATGCAGCTTTGCACGGTATCCGATATCAATATCTTCCAGATAAGCAAAATGATTTTCATCAAATCCTCCTAATATCTGCAGGATCTCTTTATTATAAATGGCAGCTCCGCCGCATGCCGCAAAGATCTTCCGTTCCTTTTCGTAATGGGAAGCCGGTTTTCCTTTCCCGGCTGCATACGCCCAGCCTAACGCGCAGTAATAATCTCCCGCGTCATCCATGATCTCCTTTTCCTGCATGGAAATCATCTTTGCCTGCACAGAAAATGTTTTTTTGCGGCTTAACAATTTCTCATTTCTGCGGATAGCATAATACAATTCCTTCACAAAGGAGGGTTCGACCACAGTATCGTTATTTAACAAAATCACATAGGGCGCCTCCGCCAGTGCAATACCGTCATTGACGGAACGGCAGAATCCGTAATTTTCCTCATGCACTGCATATCTTGTACGGGGAAATGCCCCGTTTTCCGGATATTTTTCTTTGATTTTTAATAAACTGTCATCTGATGACGCGTCATCGATTACGATCACTTCAAAGGATCTGACGTCCTGCCTCATCAGACTGTCCATACAATTCTCAAGGTACTCTTTTCCATTATAGTTCGGTATGATCACGCTTACCTTAATCTGCATACTCTGTCATTTTGCCTTTCCAAACGGGTCATATAAGATACCAATGTTTTTCTTTCTTACTTTATTGCAAAAATCTAAACTTTTTTTTCTAATATTTTCCGCCTCTTCTTCCGAGAGCGTCTGCATCCTGCATTTCTCAGGAACCGGATACGGATATCCGGTAGTCTCCTCAAACAGACCGATCAGATCTTTACGGATTGCCATATTGCGAAGATCCAACGCATCCACATCCTGCTGTAACACACCCCGGTTCAGATATCCCGAAAATCTCCGATGAAGTCCCCGGTACATGATGGTTCCGTCCTGACGCATCGCCCCGCCGGAAATTTTATGATTTACATAAACCGCTCCGCCGATAACACCAAGATCTTCTCTCTGACGCAATATCATCTCCCATGTATCTTCACTCCCGTTATTCCCGGAATATTCTATCCTGTAAAAGCCAAGATGCTTCAGATGACGAACCTGCGCGTCCCAATTCTTCCCCTTGACATAATCTTCCAAAGCGCGCTTACCGGCTTCATAGGCATAGGATTTGGAAGCTGTATTGAGCGCCGTCGAGTCCTCGTGGCAGCGCCAATGATATAGGATATGCGGAATATGGCGGATGTGATCTTTCCAGGGGAGGCCTGTCCCCGTCATTTTCCCGGTCTGTTCCTCAATCAGCGCCATCGTCCGTAGTACAAGATCATAATCCTGTGCCCCATCATATTCTTTTCTGAGCCCCAACTGCCGGATAACATCGGCACGGTAAAAAGACAAATGGCAGATATAGTTATTGGTCAGGATCAGATCATAATTAAAATCTCTTTTTTTATTGGGTTCATAATATACTTCCAAATACTCATTGGTCTTATCTTCATCAGTATAAAGCAGTTCCGGGCTCCGCTTCTTTTTCCGGCATTTTTCCAATTCCTTTGCCACATGGTAAAGCGCGTCCGGCGTCAGCAGATCGTCATGATCCAGCAATCCGATATACTCTCCGGTGGCATGATCCAGTGCCGCGTTCGTATTGTCTGAGATCCCTCCGTTGCTCTCAAGCCTTACATATACGATCCCATCATACTGTGTCTGGAAATCTTTTACGACTCTTTCCACGACATCCGTTTCGGAAGCATCGGCAATCACCAGTTCGTAATTATGGTAAGTCTGCTCAACAACAGAAAGAATCAGATCCTGCATAAAGATCGGCTTTGTCTCATAAGCAGGCACCACAAGAGACAGTTTCGGATACCAGTTCCATGAAACATTCATCTGATGCTCCAGTTCTTCCACGGAGGGCTGCTCATACTGATATTTTCTCTGCTTCCTTGTGACGATCCGCTCAAGAGCAGCATAGTAGGTATCTTCCAGCCCATTCTTTTTAAGATAATTGATTGTTTTTTTCAGATTCGCTACAGAAAGCAGCATTTTCTGTCCTCCGTATATACAAAAACCATGTCCGGAGACTTTCCTCCGGATATGGTTTTTTGTTTACGATATTTCTCTTCTTTTATAATTTTGCCTTTAACGCCTCTGTTAATGCATCCACTTTCTGCGCCGCATCCTCCAGACTTGTTCCCTTCACTCCCATATAAAACTTGATCTTAGGCTCAGTGCCGGACGGTCTTGCGCAACACCAGGAATCATTTTCCAGATCAAAATAGAGAACATTGGAAGACGGCAGTCCTGTCTTGGATTCCGCTCCCGTGGCAAGGTCAACGACCTTATCTGCCTTATAGTCGCGGAACTGTTTTACCTTCAGGGCGCCAAATTCCTTCGGCGGATTAGCCCTTAATTTTTCCATCATGGCAGCGATCTCTTCCAGACCTTCCTTGCCCTTTTTCGTGATGGCGTACTGTGTCTCTTTATAATAGCCATATTTCTCATACATATCGATCATCATATCCCACAGGGTGATGCCTTCCTTCTTGCAGTAAGCAGCCACCTCAGCCAGACACATTACCGCCACAACAGCGTCCTTATCCCTTGCGTGGGTTCCGGCAAGACATCCATAGGACTCTTCCAGACCAAAGACATAATTGTTGCTTCCGCTCTGCTCAAAGAACTTGATCTGTTCCCCAATATACTTAAATCCAGTCAACACATCGATTTCTTTCACATTGTAAGCGTCCGTAATGGCATGCGCCATATTCGTCGTAACAATGGTGGTTACCAATGCAGGATTCTTCGGCATCGTACCGGTCTTTGTCCTCTCGCGCAGGATATATTCCGCGATCAGCATACCGGACATATTGCCGGTAAACGGAACATACTCTCCGGTCTTTGTATCCAGCGCATAGATTCCAAGACGGTCGGCGTCCGGGTCGGTGGCCATGACCACATCAGCTCCCACTTCCTTAGCCAGCTTCAGAGCCAGCGTAAATGCCTTGGGATCTTCCGGATTCGGATATTCCAATGTCGTAAAGTTCGGATCAGGATTCTCCTGCTCAGGAACCACATAAACATTCTTAAAGCCAAGCTCCTTTAAGATCCTGCGGACAGGGATGTTACCTGTTCCGTTAAACGGGGAATATACGATCTTAATATCATCCGCTACTTCTTTGATCACATCCGGGTGGATGATCTGCTTCTTTAATTCTTCCATATAGGCATCGTCGATCTCTTTGCCGATCACTTCATACAGTCCCTGTTCCATGGCTGCTTTCTTATCCATGGTCTTTACCGTATGATAATCGGTAACTGCCTTTACTTCGGCAATGATCTCCTCATCCTTCGGCGCGGTTACCTGTGCGCCGTCTTCCCAGTACGCCTTATATCCGTTATATTCAGGGGGATTGTGGCTTGCCGTCACTACGATACCGGAGATACAGCCAAGCTTACGGAGCGCAAAGGAAAGCATCGGAGTAGGTCTTAAGGATTCAAATACATATGCCTTGATGCCATTTGCTGCCAGACAAAGCGCCGCCTCGTCTGCAAATTCCGGCGACATCCTTCTGGAATCATAAGCAATCGCTACGCCCTTGGAAGCGCCGCCCTGCTTGATGATATAATTAGCAAGTCCCTGTGTAGCCTTTCTTACGGTATAGATGTTCATGCGGTTCGTACCTGCGCCGATCACGCCGCGAAGACCTCCGGTGCCAAATTCCAGTTCCTTATAAAAACGGTCTTCAACTTCCTTTGTATCATTGCGGATCGCCAGTAACTCATCCTTTGTCTGCTGGTCAAAATAATCATCCTCCAGCCAGAAGTTAAATTCTTCCATAAAACCCATGTGTTTAGCCTCCTTGAATATTTATTATGTGTTTTTATTGCATAATTGCTAAATATATTTGTAAATCATTCTTGTCCGATTTACTTGTCTCATTTACTTGTTCCATATTACTTGTTCCATATTACTTGTCCGCTTTACATAACTCCTCATTTGCCTATTCATATTCCAAAAACATCATAAATGAAATCATTTTTGGAACATGAATAGGCAAATTTCGAGTTATGTAAATCTCATAAGAGTGTTTATAAGTATTTTTTATTATTTTATTATGGAAAATATTATTTATCTTGGTTTTGGAAAAAATTTCCATGACGTTATATGCAGATATTTTACTACATATCTGCTATGATTTCAAGGAGTAGTCGCTCCGGTCCAGCGAAAAATTCACATTATAGAAAGGATCGCCCTGATCGATCAGTTCGCCCCAACGCTGGCGGAAAAGCTCACACTCCTTTTCATATCGTTTTGCGCCTTCCCCGGAAAGGTCGGAGCCTCTGGAATTGGACTCATAATGATATAATTCCGCAAACGGCGTCCAGATATTCCAAAGTCCCATCTTTCTGAGTTTCAGACAAAAATCTACATCGTTTAACGCAACGGCAAAAGTCTCGTCCAATCCGCCGACTTCATCCCACAAAGATTTTCTGACCATCAGACAGGCACCGGTCACCGCCGTAACATCCTGCGCGTAGCAAAGTCTGCCCATATAGCCAAGGTTGTCCTTTCCTACCCGGTAATGGGTATGTCCTGCCGTCCTGTGAGCGCCGAGTCCTAAGACAACGCCCGCATGCTGGATCGTATCATCCGGATAATAGAGTTTCGCACCCACCGCGCCCACATCACTGCGCTGCGCATACATCAAAAGCTCCTCCATCCAGTTGACGGTGATCACCTGGGTATCATTATTTAGCAAAAGAAGATATTTTCCTGTTGCGTATCCCACGCCAAAATGATTGATTTTGGCATAATTAAATTCTCCCTCATAAGTAACCACTCTGATCCTTGGATGCGCCTCAAGCTCCTTATAATAAGCGAAAATTTCCGGCTCCACACTATTATTCTCCACAACAATGATTTCATAATCAGCATATGTGGATCTTTCTAAGATCGATTGGATACACCGCTCCAGATCTGCTTTATGATCTTTATTGGGTATGATAATAGAAATCTTATCGTCCGATAAGATAGGATATTTGATCCTGAAGATCGTCTCAAATGCTCTGGTGGATGAGATCTCAAAATATTCATAACCCTTATTGGTCAGATAATCCGCCACTGCCCGCTTAGCGGCATCGATGGCATAAGATTTGGCATTGATATCAGAAGCAACGCTGCCCTTATGGGAACGCCAGTAATATAAAAGTTTAGGAATGTGGACGATATGCTTCGCCCGCGCAGTCAGCCTCAGGATCATATCGTGATCCTGACTGCCGTCGTACTGCGAACGGAACAGCTCTGTAGAATCCAGCAGTTCTCTGGAAAATACCGAGAAATGACAGATATAATTATTGGCGCAGAGATTATCCGGAGAGTAATCCGGTTTAAAATGAAGCGTGATCATATTGTCAATGGAACTGCCGTGAAATGTACATTCATCGCAGTAGATATAATCGGCGTTCTTTTCACAGATTGCCTGCATATAGTAATACAACACAGAAGGATGCAGCACGTCATCATGATCAAACAGACCGATATAGCTGCCTGTCGCCATTGCGCAACATTCGTTGGTATTGCCTGCGATTCCCAGATTATTTTCCAATTTGCGGTATTTGATACGCTGATCCTCCGCCGCGTATTTCCGGCAGATCTCTCCCACAAAAGCATTCTCCTCATCGGAACCGTCCGCCAGACAGAGTTCCCATTTCTCATAAGTCTGCGCCTTCACGGACTCGATCATATCACGTAAAAACTGTTCCGGCGTATTGTACAGCGGCACCAGAATGGAAAATGTCACGTCTTTGGAGAAACCAGTCTCTCTCTGCCTTGCCGCTTCCTCCGGCGACGGAAAACTTGCTGTCCCATGCTGCTTTCTTGCAGCAAGTTCGATCTTCTTTGATTTCGCCTTTCGGGCGATCCCTCTCGGACCGCCAAGATTTACGATCCTGTTCTTCTGCCGGATCCCCCAGTGCATCATGACACGCAGCGGTTTACTCGCTTTCCAGAGAGGGTTGTTTTTGATCCGCTTGATCTGCCTGTCTTTTTCTTCCGCCTGGGCTATGGCGTCCGCCAGCCTGCCGGACAATACGACACTTTTCTTTTTTTCCAGTTTATATGCCGCTTTATATTCTTCGATTCCCCAGTCTTCCATATTTTCGGGAAACTTTCTCTTCTCTTCCATCAATCCAGATTCCTCGATGCTTCTTTCTTTTATCTTGCGGTTATCGCGCCGATCTTTAATGCTATTATAAC